>JACZIY010000792.1 GCA_014860845.1 Anaerolineaceae bacterium | reverse complement strand
AATAACGATCATGCGAGACAATGATGATCGCCCCTGGCCAATCTTTAAGGAAAGACTCCAGCCACTCTACCGCAGCAATATCCAGATGATTGGTCGGTTCATCCAACAACAGCAAATCCGGCGCTTCCAGTAAAACCTTCGTCAGATAGGCACGCGTACGTTGCCCACCCGAAAGTTGCTGCACAGGGCGGCCCTCATCCTCGGGTGAAAACCCCAGGCCACTCAACATCTGGTGGATGCGTGTTTCAAAATCATATCCACCCAGATATTCAAAGGTTTGTTGTAATTTACCGTATGCTTCCATTATTTCTGCAGTGTTTTCATGCAAGCGGCTCATTTCTTCTTCCAGCGCTCGTAATTCCTTCTGCCGAATCAGCAGATCATCAAAAACATGCAAACACTCCTGCCATAAAGTCAGTTCAGAATGAAGTTGAGCGCGTTGGGGAAGATACCCAACCCGAACACCCTTTGAAAACTGAATCTGACCCTCGGTGGGGCTTTCTTCTCCCACCAGAATCCGCAAAAGCGTGGTCTTCCCAACGCCATTGGGTCCTACCAGACCAATGCGAGCGTTTTTGGATACATTAAATGAAAGCTCTGAAAAAATTTCAACAGCGCCAAATGATTTACCCAGGTTACTGACGGTCAATACAGCCATACTTAATGATGATTATCCTTTGATATTTTCAGCGTTCATTATAACCTTTGAGCGCTTTTCGATCTTTTTTTGCAAACCTTTAGATCCCGGATTTCCATTCCCGCATTAATTCATCTGTAATGGCAGAAACCTGCTCCACATTTTCAATTTCGATCGTCCTTCCCCACTGCCATCGGGATTGCGCCATCACTAATAATTTTGGTCGCATAACCAGTATCGCCTGGCGGTATTGCCTGGAATCGAGAGCACGCAAGGCGTTCACCCACCCCTGTTGACGTTTCATTTCCAATGGACCAATCTCATCCACCACCAGCAGTTCTGTCGGAATGGAATCAAGAAGAATTTGGTTACCCCATGCCAAAACCTCTTCATCAAAAGTCCAATGTAGTGGTTCACCCTCCAAACCCTCAGGCTTGTAATCACTGACAGCTAGCTTGCGTATTTCTCCGGTTGCCAGATTTTCCACTGCGATTCCAGTTTTCTCCCCATTTTCAAAGATCGCCGGTGAACGCAAACCACTGATCTGCCAGCCAAGGTCTTCAAAAGCCTCGATCAGACTGGCACATAAACCCGTTTTACCAGCACCGATCTCACCAGTGATGATCCACAGATGACCCTCAAATTTGCTACTGATCAAGTAATATCTCTTTTCTTCATCAATGAGTATGAATAATCATTTTTAACAATATTCTATATTATAAATTCATCCCCAGGGTTTTTAGGCTTCAACCTTCCCTCTTCGACCTGGCAACTGCTAACCCTGCATAAAGAACACAAAATCGGTCAAAATAAAGTAAAATAATCCAGGAAAGAGACGTGTCTACCAAAATGAGTACGAATGAATTAACAAGAGAACAATTACAGGAACGCTTACTGGCCCTCCATAAAGCCAGTTTAGAAATGATCCAGGATATTTCTCTGGAATCTTTATTGGAACGCATCGCCATCCTCGCTTGTGAACAATCAGGCGCACAATATGCTGCCCTGGGTGTGAACAATGAACAGGGTCGGGTGGAGCAATTTATCCCGATTGGAATGAATGAATCTCAAATCGAAGCCATGCCCCATCCCCCCTTGGGATTGGGATTAATCGGTGCTTTGATGAACAAACGCGAAAGCATTCGCCTGGCTGACCTGACCAAAGATGCGCGTAGCAGCGGTTTTCCCAAGGAACACCCCACTATGAACTCTTTTCTGGGGGTTCCCATCGTGTTGGGAGATCGCAACCTGGGACAGATCTATCTGACCAATAAACGGGATGGACCTGAATTCACGCCTGAAGATCAATTACTGATCGAAATGTTGGCTGCCTATGCAGCGATTGCCATTTCTAATGCGAAAATGTACCGCGGATTAATTCAACGTGATCGTATCCTCACCCGCAGAAATGAAAACCTGGCACTGCTCAACGAGCTTTCATCCACCCTGGCTACCTCATCTGACA
>JACZIY010000107.1 GCA_014860845.1 Anaerolineaceae bacterium | reverse complement strand
CTTACCTATAAGTTATTTTTGTTAAATTATTACGGTGATTGCTGTATTATGTTTACGATATCCAAGCGTAATTGCATCATAACTCGCTTCATGTAGATGGCTATACTGAATAATTTCAGCGTATCATTTTTCCGAATAATTAATAATTAAGCAACTGAATATTATGCGGTATATGAAACTACTTATTCCCCGTTAGTCGGCTAAAACCAACAAATTGGGGTGTTATTGAAATGACAACCCCCAGGGAGGCACGTTGTCGCATTCCTTCTATGACAGCCTCATTTGGCCGGCCATAGATTTCAACACTTGTGGTTGTGATGTATTGCATCACGTCACGCATATATGGGTCAGCGAGTTGCCAATGAGTCAGGATTGATTCTGAGTCTCGATGTATCTGGACTCCGTTTGCACGCATCTCGTTCTCATCGATGCAAACCTCTGCCAAAAGTTGGGGACCATTCGCCTCCAGGAAATCCATTGACTTTCGAGCCGCCTCTTTGAATTTCTCGAGGGCACCATTTTCGATCTGAAAGTTAGTGATAAAAACTATGGGTACAGTCATTTTTACCTTTCTTTGCTGGCTATTTAATCTTAAAATTCGAAACTGAGTCCGACAAACAAACCGTTACCTCACACGCATTTGTGCCAGATGTTCCGTAATATAGCAGGCATCCTCACCAACACCTGCCAGGAGTCCGGATGCTGCCGTGTGGATAAAGGGAAGTCCTACAAAGTACAAACCCGGAAACTCAGTAACACCGCGTTTCTGCAGTGGGAATCCATCATCATCAAAAGTGGGTAGTCTTACGAAACCAAAATCGAACTTGTAGCCTGTCGCCCAAATAACACTGGTGATACCAGCGCTTTTCAGATCCAATTCAGAAACCTCTTGGGTAGCATAACCATCGTGAAGGTCCGGAAGAGTTTCGACAGGTGCTTCAATCCCATTCACCAGGATGAATTCATCAATTTTCTTGGTAATGTCAGCTTCGAATTTGTCCCCTTTTTCCAGGTTCTCAACCAAGTCAGTATTTAAAAAGATCCGCTCCCCATCGATTCCATTTATGTGTCCTAATAATACGACTCCATCCCTTGCAAATTGATGCAGGTTTAAGTCATGTCCGCCAGCATTTCCTGTCACATGCGGATTTGGGGCAAATTTTGCTTTTGGTGATGGAAGATCTTCAATTGTTCTGCTAAAAAATGGAATTTTGCTCAACCAATACGCCACATCTTTTCCGCGATAACGGCGAGGTGCTCTACCTGCACTGCTCACGGACAAATAAACCTTACGTCTGTTCTGGTAAAGTTCTTCAGCGATCTGGCAGCCGGACTGCGCCGAACCAACCACCAGAACTGCCCCTGCAGGAAGATCCATCGGATTTCTGTAATGACTGGAATGAAATTGGTGGATTTCCCCTGACAAGTAGGAACTGAAGATCGGTATTCTGGGTTCTTGATTTAAGCCAGCCGCGATAACCACATTTGCAGCTTCAAATTCTCTTTCATTGCTGGACACCAGATATCCTGAGTGGATCGGTTCTACACTTGTCACCCGAATGCCATACCTGACAGGCAGCTCGAAGCGTTCGATGTATTCTTCAAAATAAGCGATGATCTTATCACGAGGCATGAAACCATCCGGGTTATTGCCCTGATACTCCGCTCCCGGCAGACGGGTCATCCAGTTGGGCGTGTTCAGCGTAAATGAGTCCCAGCGATTAATCCAGACCTTCGCAGCCTGTTGTGCTTGTTCCAGGATAACATGTTCTCGACCTTGTTTTTTCAAGTAGTAGCTGGTGGAAAGGCCTGACTGGCCTACACCCACAATGATTGTATCTACATGTTCAGTCATATTATTACCTTAGCTGATAAAGAAATTCATAACACATTTGATTACGAGTGTGGAGGAAATGATCCTCCCTTTAAAAAAACTGGACCACCTACAAATTTAGTTGATGGCCCAGAAAATTCGATAAGCGTAGTCTTATTCGGACTTATAAGGTCTATTATACCGTAATAACAGGCATTGTCAATCAACCAAGGCTAAAAACCAATTCATTGTCATGTATCGCCTTCAAATCACTAATACTGATGGTCGCATTAAAAAGGCAAAATCGAGACAATAGGTCGCCCAATAAAGCGTGCACTAATCGTAGGGATTTCAGCTACATAGCTTGAACCATTTTCAAGCATTTCGCGCAAGTTTGGCTTCGAGTTTTTCCTGTTCCCATGTAGAATCCACCCCCTCCCATACATAGGTAACGCAAACCGTTAATCTCGATCTCATTCCCGAACAGCGCCGGCAGCTCGCGTCCGCCGCAGGTGTCGAGCCGATAGGTGAAGACTGTTTCCGAAGGACCCCCTGGCGCGTGCCATACCCCCCTTTCAAAAGCGCGTTCCGGCTTTAACGCTACCCGCTAACCTTCACGCGCAGCTCTGATTGTT
>JACZIY010000106.1 GCA_014860845.1 Anaerolineaceae bacterium | reverse complement strand
TAGGTACCGGCTTTTAGTGGGGCGAGCATATCCACCCTGATTTTCACTGAGTCACCAGATTTCACCGTCTCATTGAAGTCATACAGTGATTCATATTTGTGCAGCTCAGTTCCTCGAATGTATTTGTAATCCATGGTTCCTACTTCCCAGGTTTTTCCGCTGATGTTCTTCACGGTCCAGATGGCATCGAAATCTTCTCCGGCTTTCATGACTGCAGATAATGCAGGTGAGCTAGATACCTCACAAATTGAACTGGTTATCGGTGTTGCTACTGCTGGAATAGTTCCACTGGTTTCATTTTTGAAATAGTTATAAGCATAAATTCCTGCAGCGCTATCCAATCTGACTGTGATTTTCTCAACATCTTTTACCTTTTCAGGTAGAAGGACAGTGAATTTGAATGATCCTCCAGCGCCTGAATTGATAGTTCCAACTTCAACATAATCCTTGAAAAAATTATCTAATGAACCGACCCGGATTTTGAATACCTGATTGGCTGGGAAAAGATCTGCCTGAACTGTTACAGCTGTGTTCTTCTCAACGCCTATGATGGTAATCATTGCTTTCGGTTGTTCGCTTGCGGTAGCAGTAGGTGTAGCGGGTATTGGAGTTGGTAGAACCACTGTTGTTGATGTCGGTAATGGGGTAGATGATGGTAAAGTTTCCTGTGTGGGTTCAATTGTTGGTACTGGCGGTAAAGCGGTAGCGGTTGATTCTTTGACTGTATCTGCTGCTAAAGTCTGAGATACTTCCGTCCGGATTGCATCCAGCGCTTTATCAATATCTTCTGGTGAGACAGTGGGAGAACTGCCTGGACCACAAGCAGCTAAAAATGCAACCAAAATAATACTTAATAATAGTTTCATGTTTCTCATTTCATACTCCTTAAAAAATTGACCTTCATGCATGAGACGAAGAACTCTGTGTATTAGTTCCCAAAGGTGCAAATAAAAATACCAGATTTTATGCTGGTCTTGACAACTGATCATCTGGTATCAAACGGAGTTGAAGCAATTACTTGAATAGATACGTAATCTTTTTCAGAAATCCAATTTTTGAATCGTTTCCTTCAATATATTGGCAGATTTTACCAGTCCAGTTTTTTCTTCATCATTCAATTTAAGTTTTAACACCCTTTCAATTCCACCGCGATCAATAACAGTTGGTAGTGAAAAACAGACATCCTGAAGGGCATAATAATCATGTATCAGACTTGAAACAGATAGAACTGTACTTTGGTCGCGTAGAACTGCTTCGATTATTCTTTCCAGACCGGTTCCAATCGCGTAATAGGTTGCTCCTTTGCGCTCAATAATGTGGTAAGCAGCATCGCGTGTTTGCGTAAATATCTGGGTGAGATCATTATCACTACAGGACATAAGATTGGTTTTACAATAATCTGTCAGACTCATTCCGGCAATGTTTGCCAGAGACCAGACAGCCACTTCGCTATCTCCATGTTCACCAATGATAAAAGCATGAACACTGCGGGGATCCACATCAAAACGAGTGGATAAAAGATAACGGAAGCGGGCTGTATCAAGAATGGTGCCTGATCCGAATACTCGTTGAGCAGGCAACCCGGATACTTTTATGGACACATAGGTTAATACATCCACCGGATTGGTGGCTATCAGGATCAATCCATCTGGATTATATTTGACAATTTCAGGAATGATCTGTTTAAAAATATCCGTGTTTCTTTGAGCAAGATCCAACCTTGTTTCTCCAGGTCGTTGAGCTGTTCCAGCCGTCACGACTGTGATGGCTGCACCCTGGGTATCTTTATAGTCACCCGCATAAACCCTGGTAGGCCGCACTAATGGGACAGCATGCATCAGATCCATGGCTTCACCTTCAGCTTTATGGGTATTACGATCTATCAACACAATTTCAGTAGCCAGACCTGAAAGTGTTAAAGCATATGCAAGGGTTGCTCCAACATTTCCAATACCAACAATTGCTACCTTATTTGTAATGTGTGGAATATACATATCTTCATCTCCAAATTCAATTAATTTCTGGTAAAATCTATCCTTGACATCCAGTAATTATATCGCAAGCTCACTTCCAGGTTTGCTGAAGGATTGAACTGGATTAAAGGTGAAAAAAAGCTGATCAAGTTTGACCACAATACTCCGTTGCGGTATAATAATCGCTTGTCGGTTTTTTAGTTTTGATTAATCAACTTTGAAAGGAATAATCTATGCCCAAACGGACATACCAACCGAAGAAAAAACATCGCATTCGAGTGCATGGTTTTCGAGCACGAATGGCAACCAAAGGTGGCCGTGATGTATTAAAACGCCGTCGTCTTCGCGGTCGCAGTAGTTTAGCAGTTACACTGCCTCATGTTAAAAGAATTAGCTGGTAAAGTTAATTCTTTGTTCGGATTAAACCTGTCATCAGATTAAGAACGGACAGGTAAATGAGTGAAACGCAACTATCGATTAACACGATCAAACGATTTTCAAAAGGTAAAGCAAACTGGAAAGTCCTATGCTCATCCTCTCATCGTTATGATCAAATTGCCAAACCCTGATGGGTTACTCAGAATTGGAGTATCTGCTGGTAAGGCTGTTGGAAATGCTGTTACAAGAAATCGTGCGAAACGCCGGATGCGAGCCAGTTTGAGCGGATTGATGGAAAATATTCAGCCTGGTTGGGATCTGGTGTTTCTGACAAGAAAACCAATTGTAGATGCTGCTTACATTGATATTATCGCAGCCGAGATCTACTTACTGAAGCGTGCAGGATTATTTTTGGAAGAAAGTGGAAGAGAATGAGTTATCTACACGAGTATCCGAATGAGCCTACTTTAAATTCCTTACCGTTTAATCTGAGGAATTTTCCACGCTGGATTTTATTGGTTTTCATTCGTTTATATCAGAAACTTATTTCTCCAGCATTACCAGCGAATACCTGTCGCTTTTACCCCAGCTGTTCTCATTATGGGTATCAAGCCATTTATAAACATGGAGCGCTAAAAGGTTTATTGATGGCAATTTGGCGGGTGTTGCGTTGCAATCCATTTAACCCCGGTGGTTATGACCCTGTTCCCTGACTATCAGGTTTATTGAGTTTAAAAACCCCCTGAAATTAAAGAGTTCAATGAAGAAAAAAATATTAATAATCATAATGTTTGTCATGCTGACATTAAGTTTATCCGCTTGTAGTGGAGCCTTAAATGCCAGTGGTTGGCCAGGTGTCTCCGGAGACGCGGATTCGGTTTATGTCGCCTATGCAAATCAAGTTTATGCATTGCGATTAAAAGATGGGTCTCTGAGTTGGAGATATCCTGAAAAAATTGAAGCAGCAAGAACATATTATGCAAATCCTGCCATCAATGGATCGAATGTAATCGTTGGCGATTACAAAAATACTTTATCAGCGTTGAATATTCAATCAGGAACAGTATCCTGGACCTATGAAGGCGCTTCCAACCGCTATATTGGCGGTGCACTGGTGGTTGGAGATACGATTTTAGCTCCGAATGCGGATCATAATTTATATGCATTGGATCTGAACGGCAATTTGAGGTGGAAATTCACAGCCAAACATGCGCTCTGGTCCAGCCCCATTGTTCATGAAGATGTGGTTTACCTTTCTTCTATGGACCATTATTTATATGCGATTAATATTAAAAGCGGTCAATTAATCTGGGAAGTAGACATGGGTGGGGCAATTGTTTATAGCCCATCCTTTGATACAGATACGATTTTTGTGGCGACGCTGGCAAACGAAGTGATCGCCGTCAATGCAAAAAATGGCGCGATACTCTGGAAGAATAAATCCGAAGTTGGCTTATGGTCTCAACCTGTATATAATGATGGCGTTGTTTATTATGGTGATACTGCTGGGAAAATATTTGCAGTTACCGCCACCGATGGAAGTGCTATTTGGGACTATGTGATGGGTGAGATGGTTTCCGGTGCACCAGCAGTTATGCCTGATGGTGTTGTGTTTGCGGGTGAAAATGGCAAGTTGGTTGCTTTGGATTTCAATGGAAACATCTTGTGGACCCGCTCCATTACTGGAAAATTGTATACTGGCCCAGTAATTGTTGACGGATTGTTGGTTTTGGGTATTTCTCGAGGGGATGAAGTAATCAAAGCTTACGATTTTAATGGCAATGAGATCTGGAAATTCACACCGGAAAAGTAGAGGCAGGTTAAAAAATGTGGGATGCAATAATCATTACTCCCTTTATAAATGTAATACTATTTATTTACAGTATTGTTGGTAATAACTTTGGGATTGCGATCATTCTCTTTACGATCTTAATTCGCTTAATTACTCATCCTTTGATGGTTAAGCAAATTAAAGGCGCCCAGGGTATGCAGAATATGCAACAGGACGAGGAGTGGAAAAAGGTACAGGAAAAATATAAGGGCGACAAAGAAAAATTAGCCCAGGAGCAGATGAAGTATTACAAAGAAAAAGGCATTAATCCATTTGCTTCTTGTTTACCAACTTTGATCCAGTTTCCGATTATCATTGCTTTGTATCAGAGTATTATCGCTGCATTAGCAGCAACTCCAGTAGAAGTGCTTAATTTAGTCCGTCATGTTTATGCTGATTTTCTTGATGTCTCCAATCTAATTCCGTTGAATAGTCAATTTTTATGGATGGATTTAGGACAACCAGAACGATTGAATCTGCCTTTCCTTTCATTTGGAATTCCGATTCTGGCCATTTTGGTGGTTATTTCAACCTATGTACAATCAAAATTAATTCAGCCACCTTCTTCGAATCCCAAAGATCAAACGGCGATGATGGGTAACATGATGAACATTTACATGCCTTTCTTCATGGGTTATCTGGCATTAACGCTTGCTTCGGGATTATCTTTATACTTCTTAGTTTCAAACTTACTCGGTATTGCTCAATATGCAATGTTAGGAAAAGTCAATTGGAAAAATCTTCTGCCTGGCGCTAAACCAATTAAACCAGTGGCTGTATCAACAAAACGGAAAAAGTAGAAAGTTGGATCTCTAATGGAATACAAAAAAATTACCCAGGAATTCATAGCTCCTACTGTTGAAGAAGCGATCGAACAAGGTTCCATAACATTAGGAATAGCGCAAGATATGTTGGATGTTGAAATATTGGACCAAGGTAGTAAAGGACTTTTTGGGTTAGGAAGTCGACAAGCGCGAGTGCGACTTTCTATTCGGAATGGGGAAGAAAAGAAACCTGAACCAAAACCCAGAATTGAAAAACCTAAAGCGGAAAAACCTAAAGTTGAAAAACCTTCTTCAATAGATACAGACCTCGTCGAAACAGAAAAAGACCCGGTTTTAAAATTGGCAGAAGATGTCGTTTGGGAATTGCTTGAAAAAATGCACATCGATGCAAAAGTTGAAGCAAAGTTTGTTGCTCCAATCGATGAACGGGACCAGAAAATGGTACAGGTGGAAATTCTGGGTCGGGATTTAAGTATATTAATTGGCCGCCGAAGCGAAACCTTGAATTCTCTGCAATACATCAGCAGCTTGATCGTCGCCAAAGAACATGGAGAATGGGTTCCTTTGATGATTGATGTGCAGGGTTATCGTGAACGTCGCGAGAGACAATTGAAGGTGTTGGCGCGTAGAATGGCTGAGCAAGTCGTTCACACCGGTAGAAGACAGAACCTGGAACCCATGCCGGCAAATGAACGTCGCGTAATCCACCTGGAGTTGCGAAATCATGAATACGTGACGACAGAGAGTGTCGGTGAAGAACCAAATCGTAAAGTGACAATCATTCTTAAAAAACAAAAGTAATTTGCAGCAAAGAACGCCTTTAAAGATTAAATTAGGCGTTCTTTCTTTTTTAAAATGGGTTTGAAAGTAGGTGAACTGGTGAAAGCAGTCGATATCATCATCAAAAAAAGAGATAAACAAGAACTCAGCAAAGATGAAATTGAATTCTTCATCAATGGATTTACTGCGGGTGAAATACCAGATTACCAGGCTGCAGCCTGGGCAATGGCTGTGTTATTGAATGGAATGACTGACCAGGAAACAACAAATTTAACCCTGGCGATGGCTCATTCCGGTGATATCCTTGATTTATCTGATGTGGTTGATATTTGCCTGGATAAACATTCCACCGGTGGCGTGGGTGATAAAACCACTCTTGTAGTTGAACCGTTGGTGGCAGCCTGTGGTTTACCTTTTGGAAAGATGTCCGGCCGTGGTTTAGGGTTCAGTGGTGGAACACTGGACAAAATGGAATCTATCCCAGGTTACCGTGTTGATTTAACCCGGGAAGAATTTATCCAGCAATTAAAAACGATCGGGATTGTTTTATCCGGGCAAAGTGGGGATTTGGCACCTGCAGATGGCAAAATGTATGCTTTGCGTGATGTAACTGGCACAGTTCCATCTATGCCACTCATTGCCTCCTCTGTGATGAGCAAAAAGATTGCTGGGGGAGCTCAGGTAATCGTACTGGATGTAAAAGTCGGAGTTGGGGCTTTTATGACCACACTGGAAGATGCCAGAACACTCTCGCGTTTGTTAGTTTCTATCGCACAAATTAGCGGACGCAAAGCTGTGTGCATGTTATCTGATATGAACCAACCCTTAGGAAATGCTGTTGGGAATTCCCTGGAACTGCTGGAAGCGTTGGATACATTACATGGTGGCGGTCCGAATGATTTTGTGGAACATTGTCTTTCTGCTGCTGCTTATCTTGTTATGTTGGGGAAGAAAGCTAAAAATTTGATTCAGGCCAGACAGATGGTGGAAGATGTACTCAAAAATGGCAAGGCATGGGAAAAATTCCGTCAAATGGTTATTACCCAGGGTGGTGATGTCAAATTTATCGACCAGCCAGATCTTTTACCAAAGGCCAGATATATTGAGACAACTAATGTAGATAAAAATGGATTTGTCCACTGGATCGATGCACGCATTATTGGCGAAACCTCAGTAGATCTGGGTGCTGGAAGATCAAAAAAAGGCGATCCGGTTGATCATGCAGTTGGAATCATTGTTCATCATAAAGTTGGAGATTATGTGATTGCGGGGGAACCCTTATTTACCATTCATGCAAATTCTCAAGAGAAACTGGAATTGGCAAAAAGGCAGGTGCTTCAGGCATATAAAATCGAAGATGAGAAATGTGAACCACTACCATTATTTTATGAAATAGTGGATTAGGAAAATCAGTTAAAAATTTGCAGGAAGTGCCTTCCAGCACTTCTTTTTTTGGGGTTTTCGAAATGGAAGTGAATTGAATAATGAGTTATAAACTCGTCTGATTGATTTTTATTGCTTGTGATATACTCTGCAGCGAATATTATTCTGGAGATTTTTATGACGAAAAAGACGAAGTTCTTCTTTATTACTGCAATTATCCTGTTTGTGTTGGGTGTGGCAATTGGTTTATTCTTGTGGACAGGATCTGTGTGGGCTGATCTTGAAGGTTATACATTCCAACCTGCAACCCATGCAGATCAGTCTGAATTCAATTTGTTGTGCCCACAACTGATCACAACCAATGATTTCGGCGTGATTTCCCTGGGGATCGAAAATGAATTTGACAAAGATGTTAAGAAAGTTGTTCGTGGATATAAATCTTTAGGATATGTCATTTATGTTGCCTCCGATGAGACAGCGTTGGAACTGTCTCCAGGTGAATCTGAGGTACTGCATTGGTATATTTATCCAGAAGATGCTGCCTGGAAAAGATTTGTTTTATTCAGAGTGAATATTATCAGCAGTCGTGGAACAAGTTTGACAACTGCTTCCTGTGGGGTTATGGTCGTAAATGTGCCTTTTCTGAAAAGCAACCAATTTTTCCTGCTGGCACTGTTATCCGGAACACTTCTGATAGCAGCGGGAATTTACCTGATGTATCGTTCATCGTTATTTCAGGGAAAAAACAATTATTATTACGAACGGCTTATGCTTTCTATAACCGGGGTAATGATTATTGGTCTGTTGCTTGCATTTTTTGGTCAATGGCTTATAGGTGGTTTATTATTGGTAGCAATGTACCTTTTCCTGATGGTTACCATTACTCATTATGTTCAAAAATGGATGGATAAACCTCCTGCACCAGAAATTTAACAAAACGAATATTCAATATCAGCTCATAATTGAATTTTCCCAGGAATTCTGGTATGATTTGGGGCAATCTTAAAAAAGCGATGATGGAAACGAGTAAGCATTCTTCATCAAACAGCGAACCTGGAATTGGTGTAAGCCAGGGTTGAAGAGAATGCCCAAAATCCTTCCGGAGCTGCAAACTGAAAAGGCGAATAGGAATATGTCTGAGTAGGTACGCCGGGAATCAACCCGTTACCAATGGCTCGGGATAACGAACCATGTTTTCATGGTCAGGTGTCCTGGTAAGTGTCCGTCGAAAGGCGGGAAGCGGGGTGGTACCGCGAAGTATGATTATCGACCTTCGTCCCTGTGTGTGTAAACCTTATGGTTTACCCGGGAGGAAGGTTTTTTAATATCTATTGATAGAAAGAGGTAGTACAACAATGATAACAAAGATGTTTAAAAAAGCATCAAGTTCGATAAATTTCGTCGAACAGGAACACGAGGTTCTTGAGTTTTGGAAAAGCGTTGATGCTTTCAATAAAACGAGAGAATTACATAAAGGACGACCAACCTGGTCTTTTCAGGATGGCCCTATTACAGCAAATAATCCGATGGGTGTTCATCATGGATGGGGGCGTACTTATAAAGACGTGTTCAATCGTTTTTGGACCATGCGTGGGCGTGAATTACGTTATCAAAACGGATTTGACTGCCAAGGCCTTTGGGTGGAAGTGGAAGTCGAAAAAGCGTTAGGTTTTACTACCAAAAAAGATATCGAGGACTACGGATTGGCGAAATTCGTACTCAAATGCAAAGAGCGCGTTTTACGTTATGCTGCTGTGCAAACAGAACAATCTGTTCGCCTGGGTTACTGGATGGACTGGAATGACCCCGAATTACTGCGTGAGATGGCAGACAAGTTAGTGGAAGATCCAACACAGATGATGACTGTACTTGGTCCTAATGGCCCGGTTACTGATACGGTTGAGCAATTGGTAGGCAGGCTGGGTTCGTCTGATTTAGGTGGAAGCTACTTTACTTTCTCTAACGAAAATAACTATATGATCTGGCGTTTTCTTAAAACCTGTTGGGAACGCGGCTGGCTATATCAAGGTGCTGATGTAATGCCCTGGTGTCCACGCTGTGCAACAGGACTCAGCCAGCATGAGATCGTTACTGATGGTTATGATGTACTAACCCACATCAGCGTCACTTTGCGATTCCCGCTCCGCGGTCGTTCAGGAGAATCCCTGCTGGTATGGACGACTACACCCTGGACATTGACCAGCAATGTTGCTGCAGCAGTCGGTCCGGAATTAACTTATGTTAAAGTAAAGCAGGGAGACGAAATCTTTTACCTATCTAAGGGGACCACACACATGCTTAAAGGTACATTTGAGGTACTGGCAGAGATAAAAGGTTCTGAAATGGAAGGTTGGGTGTACGATGGGCCATTCGATGAATTAGAAGCAGCGAATATGATCGGTGGGCGTACTGAATTGAGAGATCTGGTCAAGGATGTCAGGATTAATGCAGTTCAGGCTCACCAGGTAATTCTATGGGATGATGTGGGTGATGCAGAAGGTACCGGTATTGTACATATTGCCCCTGGCTGTGGTGCCGAAGATTTCAAGTTAGGACGTGAGTTTGGATTCCCCATGCTGGCACCACTGAATGAAGAAGGTGTTTTCCTTTCCCATTATGGTTTATTCACCGGTATGCATGTTTCAGAAGTGGCTCCTCATGTCTTTAAGGCATTAGAAGAAAATGGTCGCATGTACAAAGTGGAAAATTACACACACCGCTATCCTACCTGCTGGCGTTGTAAGACCGAATTGGTATTCCGGTTGGTGGATGAATGGTACATTAACATGGGTGAAACCTATGACAAACCGCGTGGGGAATTGACTTCTGAAGAGAAAGATCGCAGTCTGCGCTATCAAATCATGGATGTCGTCGATCAGATTCGATGGATTCCTGAGTTCGGTCATGCCCGTGAAATGGACTGGTTAAAGAACATGCACGACTGGATGATCTCAAAGAAACGTTATTGGGGTCTGGCATTACCAATCTGGGTTTGTGATTCTTGTAAACATCATGAAGTTATCGGAGACGATATCGAATTGAAGGAACGGGCTGTCGAGGGAAGAGATCAATTCGAAGGACATACACCACATCGCCCCTACGTGGATGCCATCAAAATAAATTGCCCCAAATGTGGCGCACTGATGAATCGAATTTCTGATGTGGGCAATCCCTGGTTGGATGCTGGTATCGTCAGTTTCAGTACTATTGGCTACCGAAATGATCCAACCAACTGGCGCAAATGGTATCCAGCGAACTGGATCAGTGAATCCTTCCCTGGTCAGTTCCGCAATTGGTTTTACAGCCTGTTGGTAATGGCAACAGTTCTGGATAATACTCCACCATTTCGACAAGTTTTCAGCTATGCGTCTTTGCTGGCGGAAGATGGACGCGAGATGCATAAAAGCTGGGGAAATTCGATCGAATTTAACGAAGCTGCTGACAAGATGGGTGTAGACGTAATGCGCTGGATGTACTGTTCCCAGAAACCTGAAAACAATCTGCTCTTCGGTTATAACAAAGCCGAAGAAGTACGCCGTGGTTTTCTGATTCCGCTATGGAATGTATACAGCTTCTTTGTTACCTATGCTACCATGGATGGTTGGCAGCCAAATACACAAGGTTTTGATCCGCAAACACCAGAAGGAGCAACACCGATCAGTGACAATCCATTGGATCGCTGGATACTGGCTCGTTTGAATGACATTACCGGTCGGGTAAACGAAGCGCTGGAAAACTCAGATTCGTTTGCTGTGACTTTGATGATTGAACCGTTCGTTGAGGATCTGACTAACTGGTATGTCCGCCGAAGCCGCCGACGTTTCTGGAAGAGCGAACATGATGCGGATAAAAATACTGCCTATGCCACGCTATATCATGTGCTGGTTAAATTCAGCCGATTATTGGCCCCAATTGTTCCTTTTGTTACGGAAGTCATGTATCAGAATTTGGTACGGTCGATGTACGAAAATGCTTATGAAAGCATCCACCTTACAATTTATCCGCAGATAGATGAAAATGCATTGGATGGTGAATTGGTTGTGCAAATGAATTTGGGGCGGCGCATTGCCAGTTTGGGTTTAGGAGCACGTGCAAGCGCTAATTTAAAGGTCCGCCAGCCATTATCCCGCGTACTGGTGTACACAGCTGACCAGAAGTATCAACTTCCTGATTTTCTCGTGGAGATCATTCGCGATGAGCTAAATGTCAAATTCTTCGAAACTGTTTCACAAGCCGAGAAATTGGTCAGCTATCGTATTTTACCCAACAATAAATTGTTAGGTCCGCGATTTGGAAGTCGATTCCCTGCGTTGAAGGAGGCATTGACCAAATTACAAGGAGATTCATCAGCACAAGAAGCTGTAGCTAATAATGAACCTTTAAAAGTGATTGTGAATGATGAAGTTGTCGAACTTTCTCCAGAAGAAGTGTTGGTAGAGACTCAACCAGTAGAAGGTTTGGCTGTGCAGGCAGATCAATTAGTCACCGTGGCGATAGATTCGGTCATCACACCTGAACTTAAGCTAGAAGGTTTAGCTCGTGAGTTTGTTCGGCGTGTTCAGGATTTAAGAAAGACAGCTGATTTCGAAATTTCTGACCGGATCAGATTGGTTTATTCTGCGACACCTAAATTAGCACAAGCTGTCAATGAGTATTCTAAATATATAAAGAATGAAACACTGACACTTGAATTAGTGGCAGGTGAACCGAGTCCACAAATGACACAGATTGTGAGTGAATTTGATGGAGAAACTGTAAAACTAGGCGTCGAGAGATTGTAAGTTGTCCCAAGAATGAAATCCAGACAATTCTTTTTTTATCAAGGATTGTCTGGATTTTGAGCATTAAAGTTAATTGTTTGTTATGAGAAATTTCGAAGTCGTTGGGGATATACCACGAGAAATTGGCAGTTACTGCTTGATATTCCATTTGAAAATTCCAGACTCAAACAATGATCAACTTTATCTATTCTTCCTGGAAAATCTTGAAAGTACGGTAAAATCAAGAGGGAAAATTTAATTTTGAAGAAATTGTGGATGCAGAATTACAACAATTTCTTAATTGTCAATGAGGTCTTTTTTGAAAAAATTATTGCGAAATTATTCATTGTTAATAATGGTTGCTACAATCATTATCAGTCTGGATCAATATACAAAATACCTGGTTCGACAAAATCTGGATTTATGGACTGAAACCTGGGTGCCGTGGGATTGGATGTTACCTTATGTAAGAATCGTACATGTACCAAATACCGGTGTTGCCTTTGGGATGTTTCAAGGATTAGGAGATATTTTTTCCATTGTTGCTATTATTGTTGCCCTGATTATTATTTTTTATTTTCCGAGGGTTCCAATATCAGATTGGTCTTTGCGATTGGCAATGAGTTTACAACTCAGTGGCGCCTTAGGTAATCTGATTGATCGATTGACGATTGGGCATGTAACAGACTTTATTTCGGTTGGGAATTTCCCTGTTTGGAATATTGCAGATGCCAGTATCACTGTTGGTGTGGTTGTTTTGATCTTGGGTGTTTGGATCACTGAGATTGAGGAAAAGAAGAAAAAAAGTTTAAATCAGGAATCGAAAGTTGAAACTGAACCTGATTTGTTGGAAAAAGTCTGAGTAATTATGAATAATGAATTTATTTTAAAGTTTGATTTACCCGAAAGCCAACGGTTGGACAAATATCTAGTTGATCAATTTCCGGATTTCTCAAGATCCCGATTACAGACATTTATCCGGGGAGGTATGGTTTCAGTTAACGGAAAACCAGTATTAAAAGGCGGTGTGAACCTCGAAAAAGGGAGCGAAATTTCCATTACCATCCCACCGATTATTGAAAGTGGTCTAATCCCGGAACAAATTCACTTAATGATTGTGTTTGAGAACGCAGATTTGATGATTGTCAATAAACCAGCCGGGATGGTTGTTCATCCTGCTTCAGGTCATCTTACCGGTACGCTGGTTCATGCAGCACTTAATTATGCGCCAGATCTGGAGGGTGTAGGAGGGGAGCATCGGCCCGGGGTGGTTCACCGACTCGATAAAGATACATCCGGGTTAATCCTTCTAGCTAAAAATGATAAAGCACATCGCTTCTTACAGGATCAGTTTCGAAAAAGAAGTGTACATAAAACCTATTACGCTTTGACAGACGGTTTTCCTCCAACACCAACTGGCAGAGTTGAAGCACCGATTGGAAGAGATCCCTCCCACCGCAAGCAAATGGCTATCGTTCCTATTAGCCGGGGTCGAGAATCTGTAACCGAATATAAGGTTGTAGAAAAATTTGAAAAACACGCTTTGATTGCAGCTTATCCGCATACTGGAAGAACCCACCAGATCAGGTTACATCTTGCATTTCTAGGTTGCCCAATCGTCGGTGATCGAGTTTATGGACATCGAAAACAATTACTGGTTGCAGGCAGGCAAATGTTACACGCCTATCAAATCGAAATAATCTTACCTGGAGAAAAAAACCCACAAATTTTCCAGGCTCCTATCCCCGAAGATATGAATCAATTAATCCAGGTATTAAGACATCATTAAATTTTTGGAGAACTAATATGATTGACCTTCGTTCTGACACCGTTACTTTACCAACGGATGAAATGCGCCATGCAATGGCTTTAGCGGATGTGGGAGATGATGTTTATGGCGAAGATCCTTCCATAAATCGTTTGGAGGTACTTTCAGCTTCCAGAATGGGAAAAGAAGCCGGGTTATTTATTCCTTCTGGCACAATGGGTAATCTCATCGCATTTTTAACCCACTGCCAAAGAGGTGAAGAAGCCATCATGGGTGATCAGGCGCATACTTTTTATTACGAAGTCGGTGGTGTATCAGCGTTGGGTGGCATCATGGTTCATACTGTTCCTAATCTAGCAGATGGAACGATACAATTGGCGGATTTGCAAAATGCGATTCGACCTGCGGACGTACATTTTCCGACTACCCGGTTAATTGCCCTGGAAAATACCCATAACCGCTGCGGTGGAGTAGTTTTAACTCCTGAATACATCCAAAATGTTGTGAAATTAGCAAATGATAATGGTCTATTCGTGCATATGGATGGGGCTAGAATTTTTAATGCTGCAATAAAACTGGGAATGCCGGTCCATTATTTGGTAGATGGCGTAGACTCGGTCACATTTTGTCTGAGCAAAGGATTGGGAGCACCGGTTGGAAGTGTTTTATGTGGAACCCAAGATTTCATTTATCGAGCTCGTCGCACAAGAAAACAATTGGGCGGAGGAATGCGTCAGGCTGGAATTTTAGCCGCTGCTGGTATCGTTGCTTTAGAAACGATGGTGGATCGCCTGGAAGAAGATCACCAAAGAGCACTGCTTCTGGCAGAAGCACTTCGACATATTCCGAATATTCAAGTGCGAACAAATTCACCTCAGACAAATATGGTTTTTATTGATCTGACAGATCATGAAACCAGAAGCAACATACAGGTGATTGATGAATTAAAGAAAATGGGTGTTTTAATTGGCACATCAAAAACCAGAGGTTTCCGATTGGTGACCCATTATGGAATTTCTGATGATGATATTGAAAAAGTTTCTGATATTTTTTTAAAGATCATGTCAAAATAATTCCCTCGCGTAAGCCTGGATTTATATTCTGATATAATTTATTACAAATGAATACAAGGAATTGATTTCAAGTTACACGCGAAATTATTCTTTTTGTTAAAATGAATGTCTTAAATCTCACAACTGCTGGTGGAGGTTATTATGAAGGAATATTTTACTCTCGCTGAAATCGATGAGGTAACTCAGGCTATTCGAAGCTTAACAAAATATCAACCTAAAGTTGGGCTGATCCTGGGTTCTGGATTGGGTGAATTAGCCAATTCAATTGAAGAACCTGATTTTATTCCATATAAAAATATTCCTTATTGGCCCACATCCACAGTCCATGGTCATACCGGACAATTGGTAATTGGAAAACTTGAAGGACAGACGGTTATCACCATGCAAGGCAGAGCCCATTATTATGAAGGTTATAGCATGGCGGAAGTTACTTTACCGGTAAGAGTTATGCAAAGATTGGGGGTTGAAATATTAATTGTTACCAACGCGGCAGGAGCCATCAATCCGGAATATATTCCAGGGGATATTATGTTTTTATCCGATCACATCGCGATGATTGCAATGACCGGTAATAACCCACTTCGAGGTCCTAATCTGGATGAATTTGGACCAAGGTTTCCAGATATGAGTCAGGCTTATGATCGAGTCCTTTTAGAAAAAGCAAGACAGGTTGCAGATGAAAACAACATCAAAACATTCTCAGGTGTATACGTTTCATTGTCTGGCCCTTCGTTCGAATCGCCGGCTGATCTTCGGTTTTTGAAAGCGATTGGAGCTGATGCGGTTGGAATGTCAACTGTTCCAGAAGTTATTATCGCACGCCATGGTGGTCTACGTGTTTTGGGCATATCAGTTATCAGCAATAAAGCGAACCTGGATGGAACCACGATTACAACCCATGATGAAGTGTTGGAAGCAGGCAAGGTGTTGGCTCCCAGACTAACAACAATCGTTCGCGGATTGCTCTCCGAAATATAATGATCGTGGTGGTTATGGTCTGGTATGACTGAAATACTTGATTTTTTAATTGAGTTTGAGATCTGGTTCTATGTGATTCTCGGTCTGATCTCGCTCATTTTCTTTTCCAGATTATTTAAAGCGATCGGTAACTGGCGTGAAGCAGCTTTTGGTATGGAGCGTGACATTGCTCAACGAAAATTCAGATCAGCGCTTTCCATCTTATTGCTGATTTTCATCCTGTTTGTAGGGGAGTTTTTTTTTGTAACTTATTCCAGCAGTTTATTGCCTGACCAGACTATTCTTGCTACACCAACCATTGATATTCTGGCTTCTCCTTCACCAACCAATCCACCAGTCGCGCTTGTGGAAAATGATGAAACTTCATCCCCAACTCCCACCACAACACAGGATGGATGCATACCTGGTGAAATTGAATGGATTTTTCCCGAACCTGCTTCTGAGATTAAGGATGTTGTTCAATTAATCGGAACAGTTAATATTGAAAATTTTGGTTTTTACAAATATGAGTATACCGAACCAGGAAATACATTCTGGAAAACAATTGCTGGCGATAATAAAGTAGTAATTGAAGATCAAATCGGGTTATGGAATACATCTCAGATTGTTCCTGGCGATTATTTTTTACGTCTGGTTGTTCTAGATAATGATAACAATGAATACCCTGCCTGTATCGTATCCGTTCGAGTTATTAATCAATAATGGAGAGAGAAAATGCCACAAATTGAAATCCGACAAGCTGTATCTGCTGATATTATTGAGTTGATCTCTTTGGATCACTCCTGTAAGTCAAATTATGTTTGGCAAATGGATCGAACGATTGAAGATGGTCAATTCCTGATCTCATTTCGGGAAATTCGGTTGCCAAGACCCACGCAGGTTGCTTATCCCAGAAAAGTTGAATTATTGGAAAATGAATGGCAACAGGCACCCGGATTAATGGTTGCCATCCATAATGATAAACATGTTGGTTATATCCGGTTGATTGAAGTTTTAGAAATTCAATCTGCTGTTATCCGGGATCTGGTAGTGGATAATTCTATCAGGCGTCAGGGAGTTGGAACTGCCATGGTTTTAGCAGCTCAAAATTGGGCAATTCAGCGAGGAAATCGCAGACTTACACTAGAAATACCACCGAAAAGCTATCCAGCAATTAAACTAGCTTTTAAATTAGGATTTGAGTTTTCTGGTTATAATGATTCATATTATCCTAATAAAGACATCGCTCTTTTCTTTTCAAAATATCTAAAATAATCGAATTACTGGTAATTTAATATGGACAATTGGATTGAAGGTTTCATTAATCTTGTTCGAACAATAAACGATATCCTTACAGCGGGGATTGCAATAACTGCTTTTTCATTGTTATTGTACGCGTTAACATTCAATCTCAAAGATCGGGTCGCCCGATCTTTTGCCATGATTCTGGTTTGCGTCGTGGTTGTGTTTACAGCTGAAGCATTAGGTGGCATCGCTGTTGATGAAACAAATATGGAATTCTGGCTTAAATTACAATGGCTGGGAATCGTATTATTACCACCGACTTATTTACATTTTTCTGATGCACTTGTGGCAACAACTGGTCGTCCCAGCCGGTGGCGACGGCGATGGGCTGTTCGAATTTCTTACTTATTCTCATTATTCCTATTAATTCTCATACCTTTTGATATTCTTGTGGGGTCAATAACGTTTGACCAAACATCTGCTCCTCATTTGGAAAGAACCCTGATCACGGAATTATTCACAATCTATTATTGGATCATCATGCTGCTTTCCTGGATCAATTTTTTCAGGGCATATATTCGTACCGTAACACCTGTCAGCCGACGCAGGATGGGATATTTAGTCGTAGGTGCACTGGCTCCTGCTATAGGATCATTCCCCTTCTTGTTGTATGGTTCTGGCCTGGCAGATCGCCTGGATGGAATGTTTTGGATAGTTGCCACGATTAGCAATCTAATCTTCTACTTTTTGATTATCATGATGGCGTATGCGGTGGCATTTTTTGGAGTTGCCTGGTCAGACAGGGTAGTAAAGACCAGATTGCTTAAATGGATTATGCGTGGTCCGGTGACAGCAAGCATTGCACTGGCTTTGACAACCCTTGTCAGACGAACAGGGGCAGTTTTTGGTTTCGATTTTGATGTGTTTATACCAATTGTTATGGTGGCAACAATCGTAATCTTCCAACATTTAATCACGCTGTTATCTCCATTAGGTGAGAAGTGGTTCTTTTATGGTAACGATCAACAGGATATTGAAATTTTACAGACATTGGAAAATAGATTATTAACCCGTAATGATTTGTTAGAGTTTCTAGAGATGATATTGTCAGCCCTTATGGACAGATTACAAGCATCCGGCTCATTTATTGTTTCAATTAATGATGATGGACTTGAATTAGTGATCACAAATGGAAAAATACAATTTAATGAACAGAAGATTTCTGATGAGTTATCAAAATTAGTTCTTGAAAATTATGATTTTCCCGAGATTTACCAGTGGGAAAACACTTCCTTGTTTCCCCTAAAATCAAAAACCAACGGAGATCAAGAGCAAAAACAATTGATAGGTATCCTGGGATTGACAGGTGTTGATGTTCATGAATTGGATGACGAACAAAAAAGTGCATTAACGATGATGGTTGAAAGGGCTTCATCAGCGTTGAGTGATCGACGGATGCAGATACAGATTTTTGAATCCATGGAAAAATTAAGTTCCAGAGTCAATTCGATTCAACAATTACGCTCAAAAGGTAGATATGATCGTGAACGAGTCTTTTCTGCTGAAGATCCAATACAAAGTGGAGATTTATCGACCTGGGTAAAAGATGCCCTCACACATTTTTGGGGTGGACCAAAATTAACCGATAATCCATTATTGGAATTGCAATTAGTTCAGGAAGCTGCTGATGGGGGGGAAGTAAATAAAGCAAATGCGCTCCGATCCATATTAAGAGATGCTATAAACCAGGTAAAACCCGAGGGTGAAAGACGCTTTACAGCAGAATGGATACTGTATAATATTTTAGAGATGAAGTTCTTAGAAGGAAGAAAAGTTCGGGAAATTGCCATCAAATTATCCATGTCAGAGGCAGATTTATACAGAAAACAAAGGGTGGCGATCGAAACGGTTGCCAATAAAATTATAGAAATGGAAAAAGAAGCACGCAATGAAGAAAATAGCACTAATTGATTAGAACCTTTTCCGATTTTTTGAGTTTAAATCTCGAAAAATTGGTCGCCCTGGAGGAAGATGTTTATGTATCAAAGCAAAATCAATAAAGACCCAGAATTACCACCCATGGATGAAGGATGGTGGTCATCCGTATTGGCTGATGAAGAAATTCTGGAACCTGATGTTCAGGATAGTGAAACAAGGGTATCACTTTCCACAGGCGCGTTGATGGTAGATTGGGAAAAAGTTACATCCGTTTTTGATCATGACGAAATTGTAGAATTGTTTGTTCAGGGGTTCAATCGTGGGGGATTATTGGTTCAAGGGGATAGTATTCAGGGCTTTGTGCCATTATCACACCTGATTGAATCATCCAATGAATGTGATGAAGACGAAAAACGGGCAGTTCTGGCAAATTATGTCGGAAAAACAGTTAAGTTAAAAGTGATTGAGTGTGAACCAAGCCAGGAAAGAGTTGTTTTGTCCGAAAGGGCTGCCCTGGCAGGTGAAGGTAGCCGAAAAGCCCTGTTTCAGACGTTGAAAACTGGATCTATTGTCAACGGGATCATCACGAATATAACGGATTTTGGTGTGTTTGTAGACCTGGGTGGTGTGGAAGGATTAATCCATGTTTCAGAATTGTCATGGGGCCGGGTACAGCATCCTAGTGAGATCCTATCCTTAGGTCAACCGATTAAAGTGCTCGTTTTGCAAGTGAGTGAAGAAAGTGCCAGAATTGCATTAAGTCTAAAACGTTTGTTCAGGAATCCGTGGGAATCATTAGCAGAAATGTATATCATTGGAGACATTGTTTCGGCAACAGTAACTGCCATTACGCGATTTGGAGTATTTGCCCGTCTGGATGAAGGTGTTGAAGGGTTGATTCATGTTTCATCCATTCCACAAGGATCGACGCAAAAAGATCTTGATAGCATGTATAAAACAGGTCAGGTTGTAACAGTTAAAATACTCCATATAGATATTGAAAGAAGACGTTTAGGTTTAGGTCTGATGGATGAGTAAAAAATCTGGAAAAGTTATTAACAAACAATACTCCATTGAAAAAGATCAAAATCCAATTGATCATCAACAAAACTGGATAAGCAAAATTCAACCAATATTAAGTAGATATGGTCTGGATTTTTTTGGCGTCTCCATGTTTGCAGTCGCTGTATTAACATTGTTTGGATTGATTGGCTGGACGGCAGGAAGTCTCATTTCTAATTGGATCAATTTGCTAACGCAATGGTTTGGTTGGGGAAGTTATTGTTTTGTTATCGTTTTTGCAGCGATTGGATTTTGGAGTTTTCGGAAAAGAATTTTTGGAGATATTCAGTTTCCACTTTCAAGGGTTTTAGCATTTGAATTATCTTTTTTTGTTTTGATTGCATTATTATCCATTTATGGGGGCATGGACTTGGAACGAGCAGAATCAGGTATGGATGGAGGATTTATTGGATGGGGATTGGCAAATTTATTTTCCAGATTATTCCCAGAACCAATCTTAACTATCCTGCTTATTTTTCTTTTCATTATTAGTATTGCTTTTGGATCAGGTTTTTTCTCTTTTCTCATAAAAAAATTGGACAAATGGACAGAAGCCTATATTCAGAACAAGGGGTTGGATGAATTAGCAGGATTTACCAGATTAACTTCTACTGAAGTCGATTTGGAGATGAAATTATCAAGAGATGAAAAAATCCTTGAAAAATTGAAGAGTCAAACTGTCATGACTCCGGCTCCTATCATTAACCGACAGGAAAATTTGCCGCCTTTTGACTTATTAGCTGCGGAACAGGTTTTGGTAATGGATAATGTTCAGGTTCAAACGATGGGTGAACAAATCGAAAAAACTCTTGAAGAATTCGGAGTTCCTGCAAGAGTTGCTGGTTATCGTATTGGGCCAACAGTCACCCAATTTGCCGTGGAACCAGGGTTTGTGGAAAAAGAAAATCCGGATGGCACCATCAGTAAGCACAAAGTGCGTGTTTCTCAGATTTCTTCTCTTGCCCGCGACCTCGCATTGGCATTGTCTGCAGAACGTTTACGGGTAGAAGCTCCTGTGCCGGGAAGATCTTATGTCGGTATAGAAGTACCAAATATGCAATCAAAAATGGTGCGCTTAAGGCCAATACTCGAATCGGACGCGTTTCAAAAACTCCACTCACCGTTAAGTCTGGCATTAGGTCAGGATGTATCCGGACAACCAGTCAATGCTGATTTGATTAAAATGCCTCATCTGCTTATTGCAGGTACTACAGGATCAGGAAAGTCGGTCTGTGTCAGCGCCATTACTACCTGTTTACTGATGAATAACTCCCCGGATAATCTACGAATAGCCATGTTAGATCCAAAGATGGTTGAGTTGGTGAGATTTAATGGAGTTCCACATTTGCTCGGAAAAGTCGAAACGAGTATTGATCGTATGGTCGGTGTTTTACGCTGGGCTATATCAGAAATGGATCAACGCTACCGATTATTAGAGGAAGCTAGAGCCAGAGATCTGGATGCTTATAACACAAAAATGTTGAAGAAAAATCAAGCTACCCTGCCCAGAATTGTGATTATCGTTGATGAACTGGCCGATTTGATGTTATCCTCCCCAGATCAGACAGAACATAGCCTGGTTCGTCTAGCCCAAATGGCTCGCGCTGTAGGGATGCATCTGATCGTTGCTACTCAACGTCCAAGTGTTGATGTTGTGACTGGTTTGATTAAAGCAAATTTTCCAGCAAGAATTGCCTTTACTGTCGCTTCTTCCATCGATTCGCGGGTTATTCTGGATATGAATGGTGCTGAATCATTGATGGGTAAGGGAGATATGTTATTCCTGGCACCTGATGTAGGATCTCCGCAGAGGGCACAGGGAGTAATTGTGACTGACCACGAAATTGATCAGATTATTGATTTCTGGCGACAATCAGAACCAATTAAATTAGATGAACCTGCTCCATGGGAAAGCCTTATGAAAGTAATGAAAGAAGAGGGGGGGGATGATCTGGTGAAGCAGGCGATTGATTTGGTGAAAACAAGTCGCAGAGCATCGGCCTCATTATTACAACGCCGACTTCGGGTTGGATTTCCAAGAGCTGCCAGATTATTGGATCAATTGGAAGAAATGGGCGTTGTTGGTCCCAGTCAGGGCGGAGGGAAGGACAGAGAAGTAATGATTGATCCGAACGACGACTGGGACGATATGAAGAATGCTGATGAAGAAGAGGAATAAGTAAATTTCAAAGTCTGTGTCTTGACAGTTCTTTAGCCGTACGATAGGATAAGCAAATCAAAAAAATTTGAGATTGTAGGTGGATTTTGGATAATTCTGAAAAGAAAAAATTAAGCTTTTCTGACCTGATGCGAAAAAAATTCAAAGGAATTCTCGATCCGATTGGGCAATTTCTCAATAACCTCGGTCTCAAACCGAATTTGATCACCATCCTTGGTTTGGTAGGTCACATTATTTCAGCAGTATTTATTGCTTTTGGTGAAATCATGTGGGGTGGCATCATTCTATTAGTTTTTGCTCCCATTGATGCTTTAGATGGCACAATGGCACGACTAAGAAATGAACCAACACGGTTCGGTGGCTTCGTTGATTCAGTTACTGACCGATATTCGGAACTGATTGTCTTTGCTGGTTTGTTGTATCACTTTGCGAAAATTCAAAACACATTGGCAATCATGCTGGTTTTCTTTGCCGCAGCAGGTTCCTTTATGGTTTCCTATAACAGAGCTCGCGCAGAGGCTTTGCATTATGATGCAAAAATTGGAATAATGACCAGGTTGGAACGCTTGATCATTCTGATCCCATGTCTAATCTTCAATATTCCCCAGGTTGCCTTATGGGTTCTGGCAATCCTTGCGAACTTCACTGCAATACAAAGGATTTGGTCAGTTCGTAAACAGGCTTATATTGCCCAGGATGTTGTGGGATTAAAAAAAAATACTAAATAGAGGTGTAAAATGCCCGAAGGTTTTTATATTGGTAAATTGTTTATTCATTTCTATGGTGTCATTATTATGTTTGGCGCCATATTGGCAGCCTGGCTTGCTACTGTTGAAGCAAAACGCCGAGGACATAATCCGGATGTAGTTTGGGATGTGATGCCCTGGTTGCTGATCGCTGGCATTATCGGTGCACGCATCTGGCACATTCTCACACCTCCAGCCTCTATGGTTGCAATGGGTATTACAACACAATATTATCTAACACATCCTTTGGATGCTATTAATATTCGTGCAGGTGGATTGGGTATTCCAGGTGCAGTCATGGGTGGAGCATTGGCATTATGGCTTTATACCCGAAAAAAGAAATTGAGTTTTGCTTCCTGGGTGGATATCATAGCTCCCGGACTGGCTCTTGCTCAAGCAGTGGGCAGGTGGGGGAATTTCATCAATCAGGAACTATATGGTGCCCCAACCGATCTCCCCTGGGCAATTTTTATAGAACCATCCCGAAGATTAGCAGAATATATGAATGTGGCATATTACCACCCGATGTTCTTATATGAATCCTTGTGGAATTTAATGAACATGGCAGTCTTACTGATCCTTGGACGAAAATTAAAAGAGAAATTATTCAGAGGTGATATTTTCCTGATTTATCTGGTTATTTATCCACTAGGCAGGTTCTTATTAGAATTTATTCGATTGGATCCATCGAACGTGGGTGGAATCAATGCGAACCAGACAATCATGGCGATTATTGCCGTTTCATCGTTGATCATCCTCATATTGAAAAGAACTGTTTTGAAGGATAAACAGAGTTTAGAAAAATTTCCAGCTGTTCCTCAGAAGGCTGGTTAGGAAAAGCGGAATTAGTTTCAAAAGCGAGGACAGTTGATCGAAACACTGGAACTGACCAAAATCTTTGATGATTTTACGGCAGTTAATCACGTGAACCTGAATGTTCATTCTGGACAAATTCTTGCATTACTGGGACCGAATGGTGCTGGAAAAACCACTACAGTTCGAATGCTATCATCCATACTTAGACCTACCAGCGGTTGGGCAAAAGTAGCCGGTTATGACGTGTCTACCCAACCGTCAGAAGTTCGAAAAATGGTTGGTGTATTAACCGAACACCATGGTTTATATGGCAGAATGAATGCTGATGAATATCTGGGTTTCTTTGGTGAACTCTATGGGTTTTCCCGTTCGCATGTTTTGCATAAAATTAATCCCCTGTTAGAACAATTAGGGATGGATCAGTATCGCAAAAAGCGACTGGGGGAATACTCAAAAGGCATGCGCCAAAAATTGGCTCTTGTGAGAGCGCTTATTCATGAACCACCCGTTTTATTACTGGATGAACCGACATCTGCAATGGATCCGGAAAGTGCAAGGATTGTTCGTTCTGCCATTAAAAGTTTAAGTAACAAGGAGCGTACAATCATTTTGTGCACGCATAACCTGGTGGAAGCAGAAGAATTATGTGATCAAATTGCTATCATCCAGGAAGGCAACATCATCTTAAATAAATCCATGCAGGAAGTAAAAAATTCATTGGAAGAATCTTCTGTTTTTTCTGCAAAATTTGTTGACCCAATTGTAGACACATTATTGAATTTGCCTTATGGCATTCAGATAGTAAACCGAGATGAGCGTAATATTAATTTTAAGGTGGAGAAACCGACCGAACAAAATCCAGTTTTGATTCGATTCCTGTCTGAAAAATACAATTTATTATCCTTTGAAGAAGTTCCAATTAAGTTAGAAGACGCATATCTGGGTGCAGTCAACCAAATAAAGATGAGTAACAATAATGGGTAACCAATTGAAACTTGCCCTGGTGATTACGAAACGAGAGGTCCGCGATCAATTTCGGGATTGGCGTATTATTTTCCCGATCCTTGGATTAACAATATTCTTTCCGTTTTTAATGAATTTCACTACGGCTCAAGTTCTGCAATTTGTTAATCGATATGGTGCTTCGATCGTGGGCGAACGACTGGTTCCATTTTCTATGATGATCGTTGGCTTTTTCCCAATATCGGTTTCGTTAGTGATAGCCTTAGAGAGTTTTGTGGGAGAAAAAGAACGAGGGAGTATTGAACCTTTATTCAATACACCATTATTGGATTGGCAAATCTATATCGGAAAATTGATTTCTTCGATCGTACCGCCATTGGTCGCCAGTTTTGTTGGCATGGTGGTCTATAGCGTTGGATTGATCATTAATGATGTTCCATTACCGGATTTGCATTTAATTATTCAAATCATTGCTATAACGATTATTCAAGCTATCGTGATGGTTGCAGGAGCTGTAGTTGTTTCCAGTCAGGCGACTTCTGTTCGTGCCGCGAATTTACTGGCGAGTTTTATCATTATCCCCATGGCATTGTTAATTCAAGGGGAAAGCATCGTAATGTTTTGGGGAAATTATGTAACCTTGTGGTGGGTTGTATTTGGCCTGTCCATTCTGGCAATCTTACTTTTACGAATTGGATTGGCGCATTTTAGCCGGGAAGAATTGTTGGGTAGAGATATTGATGTGCTCAATTTCCGTTGGGGGTGGAAGGTATTCAGGATGAATTTCCTTGGGAATGCAACCAACCTAATAAATTGGTATAAATTTGAATTATTCCCATCCATTAAAGAAATTCGTTATTCTATCTTAATCCTCAGTTTGCTTGTCCTGGTAGGCTTTTTGGTAGGCAAGTCACAAATATCCAGATTCGAAATCCCGGTTGAACAATTAGGAGTAGAGAATATGAAAGACCAACTGACACTATTGAGTCAAAATTGGTCCTTCGGTAATATTTCTCCAGTTTTATCCATTTTCTGGCAGAATATTCGGGTACTATTATTGGCTTTTATTCTGGGTGTGATTACTTTAGGAATATTTGGTGTGCTACCTTTACTGGCTTCTGTTGGAATTGTCGGGTACATTATGGGTTTATTAGGCAATGCAGGACTAAGTGTAAGTACATACTTTTTAGGCTTTATTCTTCCTCATGGGATTATTGAAATTCCAGCGGCAGTAATTGCTACAGCTGCTATTTATCAAATAGGTGTCATTCTGGCAACACCTGATAACCAACAAACAATTGGTGAAGTATGGATTAAATCGATTGCAAATTGGGTAAAAGTAATGCTTGGTCTGGTAATACCCATGATGCTTCTTTCTGCAATGATTGAAGTTTGGGTTACACCTGAGTTAGCCTTATGGTTGATCAAGTAGTGTGATTACCATCCCTGCAGGAAGGGTAGCCATTCTTCGTCTGTGAAATTGTTTCTCGCAAAAATATACATTGCATTCCCTGGAGGAGGCTTAGGAAGCCTCATTAATTTCATTCCAGCATCGTGAATGGTTCTGCCACCTTTCTTGTGATTACATATGGAACAGGCAGTAACCAGATTCTCCCAGGAGAATTCACCTCCTAGACGTTTAGGAATTACATGGTCTATGGTGAGATTCGAAGAATGATGGCCACAATATTGGCAAGTCAAATGATCGCGCCGGAAGATTTCTTTGCGGGTTAAATGAACCTGTGCTCTTGGACGATGGATCATTCTTTGGAGTCGGATGACGGATGGGATCGGAAACTTTTGATTGATACTGTTGAAATAACCACGCCCATTACTAACCAGAGTCGCTTTTTCTGTCAGTATCAAGCCAAAGGCGCGCCTTAAGTCACAGATATTGATTGGTTCAAAATTTGCATTGAGAACAAGAACTTGATCAGACATAGTACCTTGGGATAGATTATAGCAGAATGTCAGTTAACTTATGCTTGGAATTAAAGGTTTTTTCAACAAATTGGAAGCGTAGAATACTCCTTGTACAACCAATTTATAAGGTAAGGGGTTGGTTGTATAATTTAAATTATAAACGATAGAAAAAGGGAATGATTGATGAAAATTCTTATCTCCGGTGGCACTGGACTTATAGGCAAGGCTCTTATAAAAAATTTTATTCAAACTGGGGATCAGATTGTTGTCCTGACCAGAAGTAAATACGGGCGAAAAGATTCCGATTCAATAAAATATGTTGAGTGGGATACTCAGTCTTCTGAGCCATTAAATCCAATCTTAAAGGATATCGATGCTGTAATCAATTTAGCCGGTGACAATATTGGAGAAGGTTATTGGTCTAATGCTAAAAAAGAACGGATTATTCAATCAAGAGTCCAGGCTGGAAACGCATTGTCCAGAGCAATCATTGATTCTGGGAATCAACCTGATGTTTTTATTCAAGCATCCGGGGTAGGATATTACGGTGCCAGTCTGGATGAAACATTTGATGAGTTATCTCCAAACGGAAAAGGATTCCAGGCGGATGTAGCTCACAAATGGGAAAACTCTTCAGCTGAATTGGATGCAATCGGTATTCGCCGTGTGATTATTCGTATGGGGATCGTCCTGGATGCCAAATCAGGTGCGTTACCTTTGATGGTTTTACCCTTCAAAATGTTTGTTGGTGGACCACTTGGAAGTGGGCGTCAATTTGTTTCCTGGATCCATTTGCAGGATGATATTCGGGCGATTGATTTTGTGATGCGAAATAAAAAATTAAGCGGCGCAGTCAACCTTACTGCACCTAAGTCAAATTCCAATAAAGAATTCGGTAAAACGATCGGAAATGTGTTGAAAAGACCATATTGGTTTCCGGTTCCGGCCTTTGGTTTAAGATTGATATTGGGTGAAAAAAGTGCTCTTGTTCTGGAAGGGCAAAAAGTTTACCCAGGAAAACTCCTGGACCATGGATTTGAATTTAAATATCCCGATATAGAAAGTGCATTGAAAAATATTTACAATAAATAAGGGACTAAATTTTTTCTCTAGCCAGGATGAAATAAATTGATCTGGTAACAAACCTCCGCTTTTGAATCCTTTTTCTTCAATCGATTCATGTTAGAATTGCGATTACTTAACATGAAAGGTGGTATCAGTCTTATGGTAACCATTAACAATGCATTTGACGAACTTAAATGGCGGGGAATGATTTTTGACTATGTCGATGGAATAGACAGCATTTTAGGTGAAAAAAAAGTTACTGTTTATAATGGTTTCGATGCTACAGCTGATAGTCTTCATGTTGGGCATATGGTGCCTTTACTGGCATTGGCTCGATTGCAACGTTTTGGACATCATCCTATTGCATTAGCAGGTGGGGGTACCAGTATGATCGGTGACCCGAGTGGTAAGGCGACAGAAAGACAATTATTGAGCCATCAAATCATTGAAGAAAATGTTGAATCAATTAAGCAACAATTAGCACATTTCCTCGATTTTAAAGTCAAGTCAAATCCTGCCCGGGTATTGAATAACGCAACCTGGCTTATGAAGTTAAATTTGATTGATTTCCTGCGAGATATCGGAAAGCATTTTACGATTAATTACATGCTGGCAAAGGACTCTGTTAAATCGAGAATAGATCGGGAAGAGGGGATCTCTTATACAGAATTCAGCTATATGCTTTTGCAATCATACGATTACCTTCACTTGCATCAGCATGAAAATTGTATCTTGCAAACCGGAGGAAGTGATCAATGGGGGAATATTACGGCAGGAGGCGAGTTAGTACGCCGGATAACAGGTCATTCAGTTTATGGAATGGTTTATCCGTTAATTACAAAATCGGATGGCACCAAATTTGGTAAAACTGAATCGGGTTCAGTCTGGTTAAATCCTACAAGAACTTCGCCTTATAAATTCTTTCAATTCTGGTTGAATACCGATGACAAAGATGTCATAAATTACCTGAAGTATTTCACTTTTTTATCTAAAGATGTGATCGATGAGCTTGAATTTTCTGTTTCAGAACGGGCAGAAGAAAGAGAAGCTCAAAAACGGCTTGCAAAAGAAATAACTTCAATCGTTCATGGAGAAACAGCTTTGAGCAGAGCAGAACAGGCAACGCAGGTTCTATTTGGGGGTAGTTTAGAAGGATTGACCGGATCAGATATTGAAGAAATTTTTGCAGACGTACAATCCACTCAACTTCCAAGAACCGACTTTGAAGTTGAAGGAAAATATATAATCGATTTACTGGTTGAGTGTGATATAGCTAAATCTAAGGGTGAGGCAAGAAGATCTATTCAGGAAGGCGGTATCAACCTGAATAACAAGCGTGTAACTGAGGTTGATCAAATGATTAATAGCGATGCTCTGATAGAAAATCGTTACTTAATCCTCAGAAAAGGTCGTAAGAATTATCACCTTGTTAAAGTTGTGTAGTTCTTGTCAACCTCATCATGTTCTAATTTAGTTACTGCTGGATGTTAGAATTTGTTCCATGATTTGACGCCCAAGTCCTCTCGCTTCCTGGGAAGAGCCATTTTCCAGCGTTAATACTAAAACCAGAGGCGTGGCTTGCCAGTATGGCATTGTTCCTGTTACATACCAGTGAGTTGGATCCTCACCTGTGACATTTGTAGATGTTATATCCCAGGCGGGATAATCTTTACGACTGAAGAAATTGGCTGTTTGGTTTGCAAAAAGTGTATCCATAGCCCGCGTGGGCTCAGAAGATGAGAATATCACCCAACCCTGTTGAGATGTGTTGACTGCTAATGTTAATCTGGGGTAAGGCATATAACCTGAGTTTGAAAAAGCAGAAACTGACCTGGCAATTTGTAGGGGAGACAATAAAGTGCCATCAAGTGACTGTTGAGATTGAGATTCCATCAAAGGCACAGGTTCAAAGGGAAGTTCGAATGAATAATTTTCATTCCATCCGAATTTCTGAATTATTTCATTTTCTTTACCCTCCCCAATTAACATATTCAAATATCGATTCGCATTCTCACATCCATTGCTAAGAGCAATTTGCAGGGAGGTTTTTTCCAGATTTGTTAATGGAAAAGCACATTTTCCTGTTTCAAAGAAATTTTCATCTTCAATTTCAATAGAATTTTCAAGTAAATATGAATATGAAAATAATCCAATCAGTTCACCTATTTCATATTTCCCTTGCGAGACACGATTAATCAATGGGGCGTTTTCATCAATTGATAATTCATCCCACTCCTCATCCAGTTGAGTTGGGTTGTAAGTGGGGGA
>JACZIY010000791.1 GCA_014860845.1 Anaerolineaceae bacterium | reverse complement strand
ATTATATATCAAATTAATAAATTTTGGTTTAAACAAAAAACACCCTTTGCAGAGTGTTTCTTGTGGGCACGGAGGGACTCGAACCCACGACCTTTGCATAGCACCCCTCAATGGGACAGGATGTGAAATAAAAAAACACCCTTTGCAGAGTGTTTCTTGTGGGCACGGAGGGACTCGAACCCACGACCTCACGGATGTGAACCGTGCGCTCTAACCAGCTGAGCCACGCGCCCTTGGTGAGGGTGATTATAGCAAATAGCCATCATATTGGCAAGGGAAGCATTTCCTCATCAATTAAATAGGAAGAATCAGCCTGAACACGCCTGTAGTAAGGTATAATTAGGGTTTGGGGAATCAATTAAATTGAAGGTTTACCAGCCTACGCGCTGATAATTGGAGGATGAACGTACATGGATATAGGCAATATTAAATTGGTGGACATCGACAGTGAGATGCGTTCCGCCTACCTAGATTATGCAATGAGCGTGATTGTTGCCCGTGCCTTACCCGATGCACGGGATGGATTGAAACCAGTTCACCGCCGCATTCTTTATGCTATGCATGATATGGGCATTCGAGCCAATACTTCTTATAAAAAATCTGCCCGTATTGTGGGTGAAGTTTTAGGTAAGTACCATCCCCATGGCGATCTATCGGTATATGATGCCATGTCGCGTATGGCACAGAATTTTTCCATGCGTTACATGCTGGTCGATGGCCAGGGAAACTTTGGTTCCATCGATGGTGATTCTCCTGCAGCCATGCGCTATACCGAAGCCAGGCTTTCTGCCATGGCGGAGGATATGCTGGCGGATATTGGCAAAAACACCATCGATTTTACAGATAATTTTGACGGCTCCCTCAAAGAGCCATTGGTCTTGCCTGCCCGTCTTCCCAACCTTTTGTTGAATGGTTCGTCCGGTATTGCAGTTGGTATGGCGACCAACATCCCACCGCATAATTTAGGCGAATTGGTAGCAGCGATTAATCACCTGATCGATAATTATGAAAACCTGGAAGATGTTACGGTCGAGGATTTGATCAAATTCTTACCTGGACCGGATTTTCCAACCGGTGGCATCATTATCGGGCAGGAGTCTATTCGTCAGGCTTATTCAACCGGGCGTGGACGTCTGGTGGTACGTGGCAAAGCCGAAATTGAAGAATTCAAAGCCGGCAGACACGCCATCATCATCACTGAGATCCCTTACCAGGTAAACAAAACAACCATGCTGGAAAGAATCGCAGCGCTGGTGCGTGAAGGCCGTCTGGATATGATCTCGGATATGCGCGATGAGTCCGATCGTAAAGGCATGCGCATCGTAATTGAACTGAAGCGTGGTGCTCAGCCACAACGTGTCATGAACCAGTTATACAAGTACACTCAATTACAGTCCACTTTTGGCGTGAATATGCTTTCCTTAATCAATGGAGAGCCTCGTACGCTGTCATTGAGAAGGATGCTGCAAATCTTCATCGAACATCGGAAAGAAGTCATCACGCGCCGGACTCAATTCGAACTGGATAAAGCCAAACATCGTGCGCATATTCTGGATGGATTATTAATTGCGTTAGCCAATCTGGATGATGTGATTAATACGATTCGAAAAGCCATGGATGCAGACGAGGCCAAGGCGAATTTAATTTCCCGTTTCAATCTGACCGAAATTCAGGCACAGGCCATTCTGGATATGCAATTGCGCCGTCTGGCTGCTCTGGAACGTCAAAAAATTGAAGATGAATATAAAGAAATTCTCAATACGATTGCCTTCCTGGAAGATTTATTGGCAAATCCACAGAAGATCCTATCCTTACTCAAGGAAGACCTGACGGAAATGTTTAATAAGTATGGAGATGAACGTCGGACATTGATCAGTTTTGATGCCAAAGAAGAATTCTCTGAAGCCGAGTTGGTGAAGGACGAAGCAGTTTTGATCACCGTCACTGAAAAAGGATATATCAAACGCACCCGCGCTAACCTGTTCCGCACGCAGGGACGTGGTGGCCGGGGTGTGATTGGCCAATCCATGCGCGATGAAGATGAAGTCATGTTGTTGATCCCGGCGCGAACTCTGAACACAGTTTTGTTCTTCTCTGATCGCGGGAAAGTATATTCAGAGAAGGTTTATAACCTTCCGGAAGCTGGAAGAACGGATAAAGGTATCTCGATCATGAATGTTCTGGCATTCAACCCGGGTGAACGCGTGACGGCTGCAGTTCCGGTACCGGACTTTGAACAGTCTGAATATTGCACGATGGCTACGGAGCAAGGAAAAATTAAACGCGTACAGCTCTCTGAATTTGCCAATGTACGCCCATCGGGTTTGATTGCGATGGACTTGAAAAAAGATGACAAGCTTGGTTGGGTGCGATTGACCAGTGGTAAAGATGAAGTGATGTTGGTCACTGCGTACGGACGAGCCCTGCGGATGGATGAGAGTGAAATTCGGTGTATGGGTCGTCCAGCCGGTGGGGTTACCGGTATCCGGATGGATGCCAAAGATCGTGTGACCAGTATGGATGTGCTGGAACCAGACGCTGAGTTATTGGTCATAACCGATAAAGGATATGGAAAACGAACACCATTAGGCCAATACAATCCCAAGAGTCGCGGTTCAAAAGGTGTTTCGACCATTGATAAACATAATCTTGAAAAGAGTGGGTTAATCTCCACTGCCAGAATTGTTAAACTGGATGATGAGATATCGATGATATCAACCAATGGTGTGATGATTCGTATGAAAGTACGCGATATATCACAAATGGGACGCGCAACCCGTGGTGTACGTGTGATGGATATTGATGATGGAGATAGCGTAGCCTCCATGGCCAGAATCAGTGCAGAAATCCTGGCAGGTGAAGGCGATACCTCCGAAAACGCATTAGCTGAATAATTTAGCTTATTTAAATCAAAAATGCCTGGCTGACAGGCATTTTTTTATCATCTTAAAAGGTCAGGGTAGTATCATTTTGCCAGAAACCAGGAGAAATAGGGTGCCTAAAACGACAACCAGGATCAACATTAGAAAAGCCAGAATGAATCGTTGAGCTGCTGTCATTCCAAGGAACCGTTTCTCTTTTGGGACCAACAATCGTTGGGCTTCCAGTGCGGATTCTTCTTCGATAAAAGATGCTTCGGCTGTATTTCGTAAATCATCTAACATAATAAACCTCTCAATTTTCTGGTTCAGCAGGTCGAAGATGGACATCTCCTACTGTTATGGTTTGTTTTTGATTATTCTCGGATAAAATCTCCAAATCTCCATTGGGGGTCAAGCCTAATAATTTGCCACTGATTTGAACATTTCCATCTTTTTGCTTAATATATACTTTTTCTCCGCGAAAAGCCAGTGATTTTTGCCATTGATTCAAAAATTCTGGCAAATGAATTTGTGATCGCCAGAAAGAAAAGGCATTCATCAGAGCTGCCATGACATCAAAGCGATCAATTGAATATGGACAATAATCCTGTAAACAGGTTGCCGGGAATTGTAGTAATTCCTTCGGTGGAATGGATTGTGGAAGTACATTTACCCCGATTCCCACCACCAATCCAAGCAATTCTTCTCCATTCCAGACTGTTTCCGTCAGGATTCCGGCAGTCTTCTTACGATCGATCAATACATCATTTGGCCATTTAATCTGGGCATCAATCTGCATCTTATGTTTCAAAACATCTGCCAAAGCGATACCAGCCAGAGGTGAAAAGAACTGTAAGTGTTTTCGTTCATTCAATTCAGGTCTGACGATGATAGAAACCGCAATGGCGCTGCCAGGCTGGGTTACCCATTTTCGATCATAGCGTCCACGACCGGAACTTTGATGATCAGCAAATATAATTGCTCCATCCGGCGTGCCATTTTCCAGCCATTCCAGGGCAATCCGATTGGTGGAATCTATACTGGAGTAATATTTGAATTGTGGAACGGATGTATTTTGAATTGCTTTGATAAATGCTTCTGGAATTGGCATGTATCCATTTTACCGCAACACACTATTGGAATGTTAAATCAAATTTTTACAGATCGACGATTAAATAAAAACAGGAGACTCAGCATGACGCTGAGGCTCCTGGAGTAGGATTGAAATAACAACTAATTGTTGGATATTTTAATCTTACGTGGTTTTGCTAATTCGGATTTTGGAAGACGCAAGGTGAGCACCCCATTTTTCAATTCTGCTTCTACCTTATCTGCATCTACATCATCCGGTAATTCGATCGATCGTTGGAACATACCTGCAGGTCGTTCCCGTAATAGATAGCGATCATCTTCGTTTCCTTCAATTTTTAATTCACCTTTGATGGTGACAACATTACTTTCGATTTGAATATCGAGATCTTCGGTTGAAACACCAGGTAAGAAAGCTTCGACGAGGTATTCATCATCTGCAACTCTGATATCTACCGGGAAGATTACTTTTGGTTCTTCGATGTCATTTTCATTGAGGGCACCCACAGAACGGCGGGTCATCTGACGATAAGGGTTTCTTACATAAAGAGTAGGCATTATTTCCTCCAATAATTTGTTATATGTTTTATTTATTGAGCTAATTTTACTTGCTGAATATATGTTTATTGAATGAGAAATATTAATGTTTTATAAATTCTAAAGAAAAAACTCTAATAAAGAATTAACATTCTTCTCATGGACATTTACTAAATTCGCGGTAAAATGATCTCAGATTCATTAAAGTAACAAGATGAATCGGGGAGCTTAATGGACGACAAAATTACAATTATTGAAGGACCGCCACCCAATTTTGAATTGATTGATGATGGTTGGGCTTTAGGTTTAAACGAAGGACCTGGTTTATATGACCTGGCGCTGACCCGATTACGCACTTTTAATGGTCCGGCATTGGTAGAACGTTGCCACCGAGCCTGGCGTAGAAAAGACAGCATATTTCTCCATTATCGTAATGATTATGGACTGGAAGAAAAAGTGCCAATAATGGCTGCCCGTTCATCAGATTCCAATGATGGACAGGTACTTTATCTTTGGATACGTCGTAAAGCAGGTGAAATCGAGTACGATTTCGATATCGATGCTGATGACGAGGATGACGACACACCAAATTTTGATAATTAATTCAAACATAAAAATATAAAATAGCAAGAGGAAATTTGGATGAAAAGAATAATAAAAAGTGCCCCAGGAGGGAATCGAACCCCCAACCTAAGCGTTAGGAGTGCTTTGCTCTGTCCTTTTGAGCTACTGGGGCATCAACGAGATTATAGCATTCAGACCTGGAAGCGACAAGGTGTTATTCGGGAAAGCGTTATGGTTCCAGAATTTCCACATATTCAAATCCAATATGCCTGGGATAAATTCCGGAATATGAAGCCAACCCCACTCCTACTCCGCCACCACTTTTCAAATTGCTGAAATTTAATTTTTCCCAGGTTTGTTTTCCATTCACAATTAACGTAAGACTATCGTAGCGACATTGCCATTCAATGATGTTTTCAATACCTGCACTTGTCTTAAAATTAGATGCACCACCATTTGCCAGGCGTACATAGGGATTTTCGCCATTTTGTTTCTTAAACATGTCGTATTGGAAAACTTCGAATGTACCGCTACTTTCAAGGCGCACTTCATACCAACCATCCCGGTTGACATGACAGGCTAAAGTGAATCCATTTTGATTAACGCTAGGTTCAATTTTCGTAACCGAGGCGCGCAAAATGACCTCATCATATTCGTTATCTTTATAAAAAGAATAGAGAAATACATCTTCACTTAACTGCGATTCAAAATCCAGGCGACCATCTTTAATCTGAACCATCACCTTATTCTTGTTCGAAATGGAAGCAGAAGAAAAAACTTCATCGATGCTATTTGGCCAGCATTCCCCTGGATTGTCAAATTCTTCCAGCATAAAAGGAGAACACAAGGGCATTGTCTGTGTAGGAGTTTCGGTAGGTATTTCTTTTTCAATTGTGGGTGATGGGGTTTGGGTCTCATTACTGGTAGGTCTCGCAGTGGGGGGAGAATATATTGTTTTTGTGGGATTAGTCATCTCTGGTTCTGTGGGTTGGATTATATTTACAGATGGCTCTTCAATATTTTCTGATTCCTCACCCTTATTGATCGGCAGGCTACAGGCAAATGAAAGAATTACTAATAAAAAAAATAGTATGTAAAATGGTTTTTTCAAAATTCTCCTCCAGGGATCATACATGGATATATAAAGATATTATATGAGAATAATTGTGTTTCAAGTTATTGTGGGTCAAAAAGCATATATTGATTAAGAACGTGACCGCCATGCACTTGGGGAATGCATGACGGTCTCCAGGGAGGGAATGCCATCAGATAGATCCTGGATGTAAACATCGGGGGAAATGTTTACAGATCTTCTGACAGAGACACCTTACTTTAACCATTAATGAGTGTCTAATGGATATTATAGATCAAAATAGTACACATTATATTAAAAGAAATTAAGAAAAAATTAATCTTTTCGAGAATTATTTTTTTTAAATAAGGTCAACCAATTTTCAATTTCCACGTCAGACATTTTTTCTGGGTCTGGTTTTCCTCCCCCGGGGCTTGCCGCGAGAACTTTTTCTATTTCCTTCGCAAATAAATCCGAAGAAAGCGTCTCCGCCTGGCAGGCCTGGACCTGACGAAGAATGTGTTGATCGGAGCTAATTACTTTCACATTACGGGCTTTGCGTCCCATCTTACGGATACGCTGGATGATCGCTTCATCAGCTGTAGATCCCTCCCGCACGAAATGGGCGGTGATGGAACCAAACTTCCTGGTGCCTGATTTGTCGATTGGTGCTTTGTCAAAATAAACTTCTAATTTTTTCCTGGTAAGGCGTGTATACTCACTCAATACCTGGATTAATACCATTTCGTCATCTTCCATACTGAGGCTGAGGCCCTTTATCTTTGGCACCAAATTATGACCATCAATCAAAATCATTCTTCAGGATGTCCTCTCATCGTTTTATTTTACGTTGAAAGTATGCTATGATTCAAGCAAATTAACCAATTTACTGAATTTGTGTAATTTTGTACGTTTTGTGCACAAACATGATAAGAACCAGGAGACTACATTGAAACGTTGGTTGCCATTCTTGATTGTGAATATCATTGTCTCAGCTGCTACGACACTGCTGGTCCTTACCATTTGGAATCGTGTCAATACAGCGAACAGTATTGTACTTGAATCTCCGCCAGCTTCTGCCCCAGTCTCAACTGAGCAACAGGCTTTGGGAGAGTTACCTCCACTCGACACACCTGTTATTTCGATCGCAAATGTGTTTGCAGCTGGTGATCTCCAAAATGAATTACTGATAGTTGAGCGAGTTGGAGAAGGTGATCTGAATTTATCAGGTTGGCAGATCATCGATCAGGATAAAAATGCCTTTGTTTTTCCATCTATTGACCTGGTAAAAGGTCAGATTTCCATTTATTCGAGATCAGGAACCAACAGCGTCAATACCCTTTTTTGGGGCAACGATGAATCAATCTGGTCAACGGGAGAAATCGCGCGAATTTTTGATTCCTCTGGCCAGGAACGTGCAGTTTTTGAGATTCCATAAATTTTCCTATGGCGAATACAGATAGGATCATTGACGAAATCATTATAAGAGCGATGGAAGCCGGAGAGTTTGATAATTTACCCGGAACTGGGAAACCCATCATATGGAAGGACAATCCTTATACGCCAAATGAATGGCGGATGGTAGAAGATTTGCTTAAGAAAAATGATCTGTCATTTCCCTGGATAGAGAAACGCAAAGAGATAGAGAATTTAATTATCGATCTTAAAAACAAAATTAAGTTGATGATCCCTTTAAGTACCGCAGGTGAAGAAGAAATTTCAAAACAAATCGTGAAGTTAAATAAGAAAATTTTCGATTACAATTTAAGTGTTCCTGGATTCCGTTTTCAAAGAAGGACGATTTCTTTGGAAGAAATTCTGCGAAGCATCAATCAGGAATAAAAACATTAAATGGATTGGAATTAGCATGACTGAGGCACTCTATCGAAAATGGCGTCCCCAATTATGGGATCAAGTTGTTGGGCAGGATCATATTGTTCAAACCTTAAAAAACGCTATTCGTAGTGATCGTATTGGACATGCATACCTATTCTCAGGCCCACGTGGCACAGGAAAAACTACCACTGCCCGATTGTTGGCAAAAGCAGTAAATTGTCAGAGCACTGATCTTAAGACGCGACCCTGTAACAAATGTATTAATTGTTTATCGGTGAATCAAAGCCGCTTCATGGATCTGATTGAAATTGATGCTGCCTCCAACACGAGTGTGGATGATGTACGCGACCTTCGCGAAAAAATCGGTTTTTCACCTTCACAGGGAAAATTTAAAGTTTATATTATCGACGAAGTTCACATGCTGTCGACAGCCGCTTTTAACGCATTGTTGAAAACGCTTGAAGAACCACCATCTCATGCAATCTTTATTCTGGCGACCACTGAGGTTCATAAAATACCGGCTACCGTGCTCTCTCGATGCCAGAGACATGAATTCCGGCGCATTCCTGTGATAACGATTGTGGAATTACTTAAAGAGTTGGTGGTGGCTGAAAAATTAAAGGTGGACGAAGACACACTATTTATGATTGCACGACAATCCACCGGTGCATTACGTGATGCGATATCCTTACTGGATCAACTTTCCTCCACTGGTGATGTAATAACGCTTGAACTGGCGCAACAGGTTTTAGGCACAGCTACCAACCAGACTGTGATCAATCTGGTTGATATGATCTGCATTCAGGATACAAAAGGTTGTCTGGATCAATTACACACCGCACTCGATTCTGGTACTGATCCGCGTCAATTTGCCCGTCAAATGGTTGACTATTTACGAGGATTAATGTTAATTCAATTGGGTAATGAAAAAACCATGGATGTGACCGATGAGGTTCGGCAGATCATGGGAAAGCAGACACGAAAAATTTCCATGGTTATACTGACTGAATTGGTGAAGTTATTTAACAACGCTGCCAACGAAAGCCGTTTGGCATGGCAACCCAGTCTGGCATTGGAATTGGCAATTGCCCAGGGAGTACAATTGTTTGATGTCCAAAATTCACCGCCTTTTGTCTCAAATGAAAGTAGAGAGGTCGAATCGAAATCTCCTAAACAAAGTAAAAGTAAACAAGAATCAGAGAAATCGAAGCAGGTTATGCGTGTTAATAATGAAACCGAAAAGAGCGAAGCTGAAAAGGTATTCGAAGGTGCTGTAAAGGAAAACATACCTGATGTTCAGGAACCATTGACTGACGGTGAAGAACCGGAGTTGAAAACACTTATTGGGATCAACGAAGTCCGGGAGTCTTTGACGGAGGTAAAGAATTTAATTCGTAATTATCGAAAGAATACCGAAGCATTACTGGCATCTGCCCGAAGTTTTTCGATGAAAAATGGAGTAATCATAATCGGGTTTCAAAGTCCGGTATTAAAAGAAAGATTGGAAAAAGGAGACCACCAGGAGATAATACAACGTGCATTCTCCCATGTGCTGGGAGTAGACACAAAAGTCAAAGCTGTGGTGATCAACGCGAAGTCAAATCTTTTAGAACATGAAGATGAGTTTGAACCGGATAGTCTGGTTAGTGCAGCCCTTGATCTGGGTGGAAAAATCGTAGATAAGGAGTAAAAAATGGCAAAAGGATTTGGTGGAAAAATGGGCGGAGGAATGGGTGGCGGTCAAAATGCGATGATGCGCCAGCTGCAAAAATTACAGGAGCAAATGGAAGCTGCTCAGGCTTCTCTGGCTGACGAAACCGTAACAGCCAGTGTAGGTGGGGGCGCTGTAAAGGTATCTATGACAGGAGACCAACATTGCAAGTCTGTTGAAATTGCTGCAGATTTATTGCAGGATGCAGATGCCGAAATGCTGCAGGATCTGATCTTATCAGCTGTTAATATGGCATTGGATCAATCCCGCGAGTTGCAATCTCAAAAGATGGGACCACTGGCTGGAGGAATTCCTGGCCTGGGTTTCTAAAATCACGATTCTCTTTGGAAAAATATGCCAATCTTACCTGAACCTGTTCAGAACTTAATCAAAGCATTTGAAAGGCTTCCTGGAGTCGGTCCAAAATCGGCATCCCGGCTAACTTTTTTCTTATTACGCGCTCCGGATGAAGCCAGCAAGAATTTAGCGGACGCTTTACAGAATTTGAAGAGTTCGACAACTTTCTGCGAGCAGTGTTTTAATATCACGATGGCAGGAAATCAATTGTGTGAAATTTGTGCCAGTAATCAACGTGATGATAGCCAGATCTGTGTTGTGGAAGAACCTTTGGATGTGCTGGCATTGGAGAGAACAGGTGGCTTTATGGGAAAGTACCATGTGCTGCATGGTGCCCTTTCTCCGATTGAAGGTATCGGGCCGGATGATTTAAAAATAAGACCATTGGTTGAGCGCGTTAAAACAGGAAATATAAAGGAAATCATTATTGCCACCAATCCATCCATGGAAGGGGATGCAACTGCATTGTTTATCAAACAGCAATTGAAATTATTTCCGGTACATTTAACACGATTGGCACGTGGACTGCCGATGGGAGGAGATCTGGAGTACGCTGACCAGAATACACTCTTGAGGGCATTGGCTGGACGACAAGAATTGGATTAAAAGAAAGCTCCCGCTTCAATTGAAACGGGAGTTTTTCTTAGTTACTGCTGAAAGCGCATATTCGTCGGGTCCGTCCATCAATCTCAACAACATAATAGGGAACCCAGGCAACACCGAAGAGCTCAACAAAAATATCTTTCTTGAGTGGTGTTATCGTAAACTCAGTAATATCATTTCCTTTATCTGACCATTCCTGCTCTAATTGAGTGATTGAACCATTCATTTCTGTTTGCATGGCAGTCAGGTTGGCAATTGCATACTCAACATCCTTTTTTTCGTTTTGAAGCTTGTCTTTCGCCTCGGCAGTCATTCTACGTTTCGTTAGGGATGATGATATAGATTTTTTACGTTTGGAAAGTAATGCCAACAGCATTTCCCCGTGTGTGCCAACTTCTTCCATGCGACGTTGACCCAAGCGGTCTTCGGCACTTTCCACATCTCGTTTTTCTTTTTCCAGTTTTTGTTCCAGGGCGGTTATTTTCTTTTCATAGGTCGATTTCACTTTGTCAATTTCAAGATCCATTTGATCTTTAATGGCTTGATTAATTTGTGCTTTGAATTCCTGTTCTGAAACATCAGGACCAGCAAAGAGTTTCAAACTCTGACTGGCACGGATTATCAAATTATCAGTTCGGTATACCCAATCAAGAAAATCTGATTCCAGAATCTTTATTGTTTTAGGATCAGCCATCCACACTGGCATTTGCTGGTAACCTGTTTCGGGTAGCGAAAAACGCTCAATTTTATCCTGATCGATGGCATTGGTAATATGATCATCCCATCTTATCATTCTGCCAGTCTCATCTTCTACCAATACAGACTTCTTTTGCATGGTTTGCACATTGTATTTTCTGTCCAGATATCGAATTTCTGCCTGAGCGAGTAAGCGTGGATGGTATTCAATCGCCACCATTTTGGAACCACTTGTTAACGAAATATTACCCTTTTGAGCAGCATTTTGAAGGGTGAGATTGTTTGGCAGGTGGTATTCTATGATACCGCTGGGAAGAACCGGTCTTAGTACAGATTGTGTAGTCACAGGCTCAGAGGCTGCAGTCGGTGATTTAACCGGCTGGGTCTTTGGTTCATTAGCGGCGGAGCGTGGTCCTGGTGTAGCTTTAATTACTCCTGCTCCAACCAGCGCGTTCAACGCTGGTACTTGCGAACGAGTCATCGGACCTGCCAGATAATTCATCGCCCAACGGGTATTGAAAAGTTTTAATCCCTTATCATGGACATTATGAAGGAGAAAAACTCTTTTACCCAGATTGGATAGCAAATGATTGGCTTCTGCTCTGTCAATGCTGCCACTGGCGCTTTGTAATCCATCCATCAGCCGTTCTTTATCCTGATCAGTTTGTAATCGCCCAATCATCCAGGTGCCTGCGTTCGAGAGTGCTTTGTAATCCATATCCACAGGATTTTGCGTCGCTAAAACCAAACCAACACCAAAAGCCCGGGCTTGTTTTAACATGCGTAACATAATCGGACGGGAAGGTGGGTTGGCAACAGGGGGAAGATAACCTAGAATTTCATCAAAGTAAATGAGAGCACGCAACCCGCTGGTACCACTTTGGCGTCGCATCCACGATTCGACTGCACCAAATAACAAGGTTACAAAGAACATACGTTCATTTTCACTCAAATGAGCCAAATAAAAGATCGAATGACGTGGTTTGCCACTCTCGGCAAACAACATTTTTTGAATATCCAGGGATTGACCTTGCATCCAGGTTTGAAAGGATGGGGAGGCCAGGAAGTTATTGAGTTTCATGGCCAGTGCGAAACGCTCTTTTTCCGGAAACAAACGGTCTATTGGGAAAGCACCCAGGCGGTCAAATGGAGGGCTTTGGGTTTGCATGATTAAATCACTCATATCAAACGATTTACCTTTACTCCAGTAATACTCCATAATATTGGCCAGCAATATGTGTTCTCGGGAACTGAGTGGATCGATATCGTTGTAACCGATCAATCCCAATAAGGCTGTTATATTGGATGCAATTCGTTCGCGAAGCACTTCTTGATTTTCATTCCAATCCAGATCCGGTGCAGCAAATGAAGAAAGAATATCAACTGCGATACCCGATGTGGAACCGGGTGTATAGATAGCAAATTCGGCTGAGTCCTGTAATTTCTGAATATTTTCTCCGGTTAATCCCCATTCTGCCAGACCATTTTTCCAAAAAGTAGCTGTCTCTTCTGCTTTAAGCTGTGTGGATTTATCTTCACGGCGCGCTTCCTCCGGGTCAATCCAGGGCTCAAAATCTTTGGGTAATAAATCCGGAAAATGAAGGAGCAAGTTGGTGAGATCTCCCTTTGGGTCGATAACAATAGCAGGAATATTCTGTAATGCTGCTTCTTCCATCAAACCAACGCATAGTCCAGTTTTACCAGAGCCCGTCATTCCGGTCACGAACATGTGTGTGGTAAGATCGGCTGGATCATAATAAATGATGTTATCGGTAAGTACCTTGTTTTTGAAGTCAAATTCTTTTCCCAGATAAAAATCTCGATTATTACTCATAGCTTCCCTCTTGTTATTTAAACTTATCTTTATTGTATCTGAAAAATTATTATTAACAAAAAAACAGCCTGAGATTATCAGGTTGTCTTTTTTAAATTTAGTGAGAGCCGGGTACGCCGCCCCCGGCTCTCATTTTAAGGAGGAGAAGAAGAGAAGTCGCCCTTTGTTGTTTACAATAATACCAGAACATTTTGAACATTACTTGACGCTTACCCTACGCTTACCCTACGCCAGGCTACCAATTGCCTGACAAATTCGATAATATTCATGAAATATTGTTTTTTACTTTCTCACAGCAAAATTTCACCCAAAAGAGTCAACTGCAATGAAACTGATTATTATATTCAAGGACGAGCTTAAAAAAAATTAATTGGAGAAAGATCTATGGAAAAACCTGATATTTATTTGATATCTGGATATAAGATTGAAATTTAGTGGTATATTGGTTTCAGATATTGTGTAAAACAGAAACTACCTTAAATAGAGGAAAAGAATGCAAAAAATTGATCCTATGAATGACAACCCTGAACCAGAAAACTCGTTTAAAGCTGGTTTTGTCGCTGTGATAGGGAGACCTAATGTAGGGAAATCCACCTTGCTCAATGCGATTCTGGGGCAGAAAATCGCTGCTGTATCTCCAAAACCACAAACGACCCGCAAACAACAATTGGGAATTCTCACTTCTGATCAGGCACAAATTATATTCATGGATACACCTGGTATGCATATTTCTCGACATAAGCTGGGTGATTATATGAACAAAGTTGCTGATTTGGCATTGTTTGATGGCGATTTGATCTTATGGATTGTAGATGTTTCTGTACCACCCACTGAAGAAGATCGTTTGATTGCCGAAAAATTATCTGCATTCTCACGACGACCAGAGCTGCTGATTGTTCTGAATAAAATCGATTTGATTTCACCCGCTAAGTTATTGCAAAATCGGTTACTTTATCAGAATCTGGTGCCTGCATCTGAATGTATTGCTCTGAGTGCCAGTTTGCAAAAAGGGGTTGCTGAACTGGTGCAAATCATTATTGGGAAATTGCCTGCTGGAGATCCTTATTATAACGAGGAACAAATAACAGATTATTATGAGCGGGATATTGCAGTGGAATTAATCCGTGAAGCAGTGATGCGGCATTTGGAAGAAGAAGTCCCGCATGCTGTGGCTGTTCGGTTGGATACGTATGAGGATCGGGGAGAAGAACAGGCATATATCATGGCAACATTATTTGTTGAACGCGATTCTCAGAAGGGAATTGTGATTGGTAAACAAGGCAGCATGATCCGTGAAATTGGCAAGACTGCCCGACAAGAGATCGAAGGGATGACAGGAAGAAATATTTATCTGGATTTACGCGTTAAAGTGCATAAAAATTGGCGAAATAATCCGGATGCGTTAAATTTAATGGGATATATTGTTCCGGATAAATGAGCATACACCGAAGATTTAAATAACAGATCGGGTAAAAACCCTTAAATAATCCAGGTACTTTTTAAGTACCGAGATATGCTTTTTTAACCTCAGGATTCTTTTCCACTTCCTCCGATGTGCCAGAAAGGGTTATTGTACCGGTTTCTAATACATATGCTTTGGTCGCATATCGCAAGGCTAGGTGTGCGTTCTGTTCGACCAGGAGAATAGTGGTCCCTTCTTTATTTATTTTTGCAAGGTTTTCGAATAATTCCTTTACCAAAATTGGAGCCAGTCCCATGGAAGGTTCGTCGAGTAACATCAATGTGCCTCGATTCATTAATGAGCGACCAACTGCCAGCATTTGTTGTTCTCCACCACTCAATAGATCAGCCAATTGAGATTTACGTTCTTCCAGGCGAGGAAAAATACTAAAAACACGCTCGAAATCTTCTTCAATTCCTTTATTATCTCTACGACCATAGGCAGCTATTTTTAAGTTTTCCAGGACGCTCAGATTTCCAAAAACCCTCCGGCCTTCAGGTACAAGCGTAATTCCAAGTTTATTGACAATATCGTGAGGGGCAAATTTCAACATATCTTCGCCCTTGAATTGGATTGAACCTGAAACGACTCTTCCACCCATTTCTTTGATCTGCCGAACAATTGACCATAAAGTGGTTGATTTTCCTGCGCCATTCGCACCGATCAATGTAGCAATTTCCCCTTCTTCAACGTCAAAGGAGATTCCATGTAATGCCTCGATTGCTCCATAAGCTACGACCAGGTCTTTAATACTAAGCAACATTATGTAACCTCCTCACCCAAATAAGCTTTGATAACAAGTGGATTATTGCGGATCTCTTCGGGTGTGCCTTCAGCAATTATTGAACCGAAATCAAGTACCTGGATTCTCTCGCAAATGTTCATGATCACACGCATCTGGTGCTCAATAATCCATACTGTGACTTTAAATTCATCTTTGACCCAGCGTACTAAATTGATCAATTCACCTATTTCGCCTTGATTCATTCCGGCAGCAGGTTCGTCAAGGAGCATTAAACTGGGTTTCATCACCAAGGCACGGCAAATTTCAACCCTGCGTTGTATACCATAGGGAAGGTTGCGCGGCAATTCCTTAATATAAGGAATAAGGTTAAATTTATCAAGTAGGTCCATTGCTTCTTCTGTGACTTTTATTTCATCTTTTACCAATCTGCTGGTGAAAAATAACGAATCAAGCAGCTTATAATCAATTTGTGAAAAGTGAGCAATCCGTAAATTATCAATTACTGATAATTCATTCCATAAGCGGATATTTTGAAAGGTTCTACCAATCCCAAGTGAAGTGATTTGATGAGGATATCGACCTATCAGGTTATTGCCATTGAATGAAATTGATCCTTCAGTAGGGCGATAGAGTCCACAAACAATATTAAATACAGTGCTTTTTCCCGCTCCATTTGGACCAATCAGTCCGACAAGTTCATTTTCATTTAATTCAAGGTTGAAGTTATCGACTGAACGGAGACCGCCAAAGTAATGTGTGAGTTTATCAACTTTTAATAAAGGCATTTGTTAATCGCTCCTGGAGAGATGAGAAATATTTTTTCAATTTAGGGAACACATCCAATAATTCCCGATTGCCCATGATGCCAGTTGGTCGGAACAACATTAAGATGATCAGTAGCAATGGGGTTGCTACCCATCGCCATACATCAAGTGGTCGAAGTAACTCAAGCAAAATAGTAAAGAGAACTGCGCTGATAACTGATCCACTGAGAGACCCCATACCTCCCAGGTATACCATAACCAGGATATAAGTTGACTGCAAAATAAAGTAGCTGGAAGGATTAATAAAGGTAACCGTATGAGCATGTAACCCACCTGCCACACCAGCTAATCCGCAAGAGAGCATGAAAGCTACAATCTTCAGCCAGCGTGTGTTGACCGTCATCAATTCAGATGCAATTTCATCATCCCTAATAGCAACAATACTTTTCCCCATCGTTGAGTTAACAAAATTGCGTATGATGAAAATTGAAAATACCACGAAAAGAAATGTCCAAAATATTAACCATGGAAAACTAACCAAATTGTCCATGGCTTTAACAACTTTTCCCATTCCCATAAATCCACGGGGACCACCAATAGCATCAACATTCTCGACAGCACTTTTGAAAATGAAATTGACAGCTAACGTTACAATTGCGAGATAATCTCCCCTGGTCCTAAATGATGGAATCGCGATCAATAAACTGAAAAGAGCTGCAGCAACCCCACCGACAATCAGAGAAATTGGAAAAATCAGAATTGATAATTCTTCGGGTAAAATTGCTTTCCCAAAAAAGGGATTTTCAGTGAGTAAATAAACAGTTAGCAGCGATGAAGTATAAGCACCAACTCCCATAAAAGCTGCATGTCCAACCGAAAACTCACCCATATAGCCATTAATCAGGTTCAAACTCACGGTCAGTATGATATTGATGCCTATTAATGTAATAATAAATTGAATATAATTACTGAACCAACCCAACCAGGACGGCACGATACAAATGAGAAATGAGATCCCGATGAGCGTAGGCATACCAAAGCGTTTCATAGATCCTCCTGGATTATTCTATAAGTTTCACTGACTTAAACTTTGGTGCGACGAGGAACACCAAACAGCCCCGTCGGCTTAATTGCCAGGATAAGCAGCAGGACAACAAAGGCAATTAAATCACGATAAGTTGAAGGTAAGAAAGCTGCTACAAATATTTGGGTGAATCCCAAAATATATCCTCCTACCATCGCCCCACGGATGGAGCCAATACCACCAACCACAGCTGCTATGAATGCTTGCCATCCAACCAACATACCCATATTAAATCTAAGAATGGGAAATGCAGTTCCATACATAAT
>JACZIY010000790.1 GCA_014860845.1 Anaerolineaceae bacterium | reverse complement strand
ATCAATAAGGGTTACTCTTTTTCCTTGCTGGGCAAAGACCACCCCAAGATTGCTGACCACAGTACTCTTGCCTTCTTTGGGATCGGTACTGGTTATCAGTATTTTTTCCAACGGAGAATCTACTGCCGTATATTGAATATTAGTGCGCAAAGATCTGAAAGCCTCCGCCACCGGTGATCGTGGTGTGGTATTGGTGATTGGTTTGCCATCTTCGGCATCATGCTTGGCAATCACACCCAATACGGGCAAGCCGAGGTTTTTTTTGACGTCATCTGGCGTTTTTAATGTGTCATCCAGTGCTTCAATCAGGAAAATCACACCGACAGCCAGCATCAATCCCACCATGGCAGCCAGAGCGGTATTGCGCATTACCTGCGGGCTGATGGGTATTGTAGGTGTTGTCGCCGGATCTATCGCCATGACGGTTGAGACCGTCTGGGCTTCCGAGAGCCGGATTTGTTCAAAACTGAGAATCAGGTTGGAGTAAATGGCCCGGTATTGGGTGAGTTTGGTTTCCAAACTGGCTTTTACACCCGCATCATCTTCTGTGACAAGTGCAGAAATTACTTCATCAATCTGCGCTTCCATCGCGGAGATTTGTGTTTGTAAACTTTCTTTGGAAACAGTAAAGCGTTCTTCCTGAATGAGAATAACACGGTCCGAAAAAACATTGGCCAGTTCATTGGCGATTTGTGCGGCCAGGATAGGGTCACTGGATTTTACAGTGATCTGAATCAGCGTCGTATCACGAATGGGACTGACGGTGATGCGATCATCCAGATACTCGATGGTGACCCCAACGCGTTTTGCAACTTCTTCCAGGATCGGGCGGGTGGTGATCATCTTGGAGTAAGTACCGGAAATACGTTCGCTGGTGATGATCGAGTTATAGTCAGTCGCTTTGGTTGAGGGCGCTTCATTGATGTAAAGTGTTGTCGAAGCTGAATAAACCGGTGTCATGCGTTGGCTGACCAAAAAAGACACCAAGCCTGCCAGGACAGTCACCAGAGCAATCAACCAGGCCCATTGCCAGAACAACGCCAGATATTGGCGAATGTCGATACTCTCAAAATCATTTTCTGTTTCCTGTATTTGATAATTCATTGTCCACCTTGGTTGAAGAGATTGAAAGCGATTGAGAAACTTTCGGTGATCCTTCCGCTTTGGATTTTATCAGATTTTCAAAATAATAACGAGTAATCATAACAAAATTCTGTTATTTCAATCTCCAGCGGTTCAGCAGTTCTTGGCAAGCTATTCATTGCAGGTATTACAGTACAATTATTAGAGAATCTATGCCAGAAAAGAACAGGATATCAACCCGCGTGCGCATAACAGGCATCTTCGAATCCATTGATTCGATCAGCTGGATTATTTTATTAGCTGTGGCACCGCTCTTTATATTGATTCAACCTGAACAAAGCTGGTTGTTGTTGCTTTTACCAATAATGTGGTTGATCGCTCTACTGGCAAAGAAACAACCCATACCAACAACACCCATGACTCTGGCATTATTGGTGATCAGCATTCAGGTACTGGTCAGTCTGTATGCAACCTATGATATCGCCGTCAGCCTTCAAAAAGTAGCAGGTGTGGTTTGGGGAATGGCAGTCTTTTTCGCATTGGTAAATTTTGGAAAAAAAAGTTTAGGGATCCTGCTATCCTCACTTGTATTTATGGTTGGTGGTGCAGGCATTTCCCTATTAGGCTTATTGGGAATTGAGTGGCCGACCAACAAAATCATTTTCTTCAATTCCCTGTATGCTGAATTTCCCAAAATCTCGGCATTCATTCCAGGTTTGACCGAAGGGTTTCATCCCAATGAAGTCGGTGGTGCGCTCACCTGGATCATCCCCTTCTGGATCGTTG
>JACZIY010000789.1 GCA_014860845.1 Anaerolineaceae bacterium | reverse complement strand
GTTGTTTTGGTAAATCAGGACCTGGATGTATTTGTCACTCATGGCATAGAAAATTATTTTCAAACTGATCATAGTTTGAATTATGTATAAAGGAGAGTTTTTAAAATGAAAGGAAAAAGAAAGATGACTGGTTGGATTATTTTATTGGTTGTATTGTTAATGTTGGGTATCTTCGGAGGAAAAGGATGGGCAAAATTATCCAGAGAACACGAAGAAGCACGCAATTTACCACTGGATGGTGTTGATTTTGACCACCTGATAGATGGGGTTTATGTAGGAGAATATGAAGGTGGTATGTATAAATGGCGAAAAAATTCAGTACGTGTCACTGTCTCTGATGGCGATGTAACCATGATTGAACCTTTGGATGGAGTAGTTGATCAAAAACAAAAAGGAGATATCACAATGATGTATGACCGGGTTATTGATTCCCAGTCTTTACAAGTGGATACCATCAATGGCGCGACATTGACTTCCAATGCGTATCTCAAAGCAATTGAGATCGCATTGCTGACTGCTCAAAATTAGAACGAGGAAATAGACCTTCAGTTATCCAGGGTAACACATTGATTTTGGACACATCCACATTCATTTCCAATATAATACCCCGACCAATTAAGGGGAGCGTGGAATGAATTAGTGCAACCAATGAAAGGAACTCCACTTCCGGAAAGGCAGAAGCAGTCACTGGCCTTGGCACAATATGTGGGATCCTGGATAAATTGAAGGGGGGGACTGATCTGAGTGATTTGCCAATCACTTGTATCGATAGAAACAGAAATTTCAACCTTCTCAGGAAATGCATATCTGAAATTACAATGATTAGATACATTGATCCGTATCACGTTAAGTGAATCCTGATCCTCAGTCTGGTATTCAATACATTTCCCGATCCCTTTTTCAGGGCGGAAATCCGATGTATCACACCCTTCACATTTGGAAATTTGAGATACAAAATCAAATATGACCGGTTGGCTCAGGGCGATGAGGAGTGGACATCGGTCTGGATCAGGGCATATAGATTGCTGACATTCGTTGTTTGATCCACAAACCAGGTCCAGGATCTCTTTTTGAGAGATGGGTTGGTCAATCCCAGGGTTGTCATCAGCTATATTCTCGGCTGAAAACGAGCAGGCAGATATCAATAAAATCGGGATCAACCTAAAAATAATTCTTTTCAAACGCATTAGTCTAAGCAATTAGTTTGATTTTACTGAATTTGCAATCGCGGCCAGATGTTCAGGGCTGGTGCCACAGCAGCCACCTACCAATCGGGCACCTGCTTCAATCCATAAAGAGGCCTGAGCACCCATCATTTCCGGGGTAACATCATAGCTGGTGCTGTCGTCCGGATTGGATGTAGGTAATCCAGCATTCGGCTTGAACCAGATTGGTTTTGAAGTATTTTCTTTGGTCGTTTTTAAGACGTCGAGGTTGTCTTCCAGACTCTTGCCGCAGTTTACTCCGAGGGCATCCACTGCCATATCATTGAAAATCTCTGCCATCTGTAATGGTTTTACACCCATCATGGTGCGTACCCCACGGTCATAGCTGAAGGAACAGACCAAAGCAATTTCGTTATCGATGGAGCG
>JACZIY010000788.1 GCA_014860845.1 Anaerolineaceae bacterium | reverse complement strand
TTTATGCAAAATCCTGAGGGATTAACTCCACAGGAAATTTTAGAGCAAACCAAAATTTCACGCAGCACACTCTTCACTTTGTTAAAAGAATTGAAAGATATTGGCTATCTCGATCAATCTGAAACACGTGGGCGGTATATAGCCGGTCCACGCTTGTTATCCTGGTCAGGGTCGAATTCACCTTCATATCAGACCTTAATCAATGTTTTTCAACAGGAATTACACAGCAAAACATTTTCTGAAACCCTTGCATTGGCAGTACCCGGTCCGCAAGGAATTTTATTGTTGGATCAAAGGGAAGCGGATCAGATCATTCGAGCTGTCTATTCCGTAGGTGAGCCACTGTCCGATGACTCTACAGCTTACAGCATTTTATTTCCACCCTATCAAGCCCAAGTCATTCAATGCGGCTATAGTATGCAGGAAAATAATGATTTTTTTGAAATTGCGGTACCTATTTGTTCAGATGGTATCAAACCTATTGCCGGTCTATTACTCACAGTGCCAAAATACCGTTGGACTACACAACATCTGCTGGACGAATGGATGCCGGAATTACGAGCGATGGCTGCCCGTATTTCATATCGTTTGGGTGCCCTGCAATACAGCCCTTACCATCAGGATCAACAATCTTCATTCCAACCCACCACCATCATGAATGATACTCAGATCACCCAATTCCTAATAGGCCCATGGACTGCCCGGTTGGCCTGTATTCGACCCGATGGTCATCCACATGTCATTCCAGTCTGGCAGGAATGGGATGGCAAAAAATTCAATATACTTGCCTGGCATGGTAGTCAGTGGGTGGATTATATTCGGAAAAATCCACAGGTCTCCCTAACAGTTGATGAACCCTGGGCTCCTTATCGTCGCATCGTGATGCGTGGTTCTGCCAAAGAAGTTCTGAATGTGGATATGGAAACCCGCACAACATTACTTGGCAAATTATCCAAACGTTATCTGGGACAGGATACGCCACAGCGGTTTATCAACCAGGTAGAAACCGTTTTTACCATCTTCCCTGAAACCCTCAGAGGATGGATGGGTCTGGCGACAGAAAAAAATTAAGCAATGCAGATTTCAATTCAATCACTCTCTCATCAATATTTCAACGGTAAAACCACCCATGCGCTGGAAGATATCTATTTGGATATATCTCAAAAACAATTTGTGGCCTTGATTGGTCCCAGCGGGTGCGGCAAATCGACTTTGATTCGGTTAATTGCAAACCTGATTGCCCCTTCCCAGGGTGAAATCAGGATTGGAAATTTTCTTCCAAAACAGGCTATTGGGAATGGTCAAGTCGCCTGGATGGCACAAAGCCCCGCATTATTGCCCTGGTTAACAGTGGAAGGCAATCTTCGATTGGCAGAACGTTTTCAAAAAAGAAAAACCCAACAGCCATTAAGTGTTGAACAGGTGCTTAAACGAGTGGGACTTGCGGGCGCAGCTGACCAACATCCTAACACTCTCTCTGGTGGCATGCAACAACGATTGGCATTAGCGCGTTTATTACTTCAGGACGCTCCCATCTGGCTAATGGATGAACCTTTTGCTGCATTGGACGAATTGACCCGCGAACGTCTTACCGAAGAATTATTCTCACTCTGGAAAGATTATTCTCCTACCGTACTTTGGATCACCCATAATATCCATGAGGCAATCAAATTGTCCGATCGAATTTTAGTCTTTTCCGACCAACCGGGTCGCATTGTAGCTGATATTCCCAATGCAATTCCTCATCCCCGACTTGAAAATAATCTTGATTTTCAGGAGCTATTATCCAGGTTGCGTTCCATACTTCATCAGGATTCAAACGGGAATTTCAATCATGCTGCATAAACAATCCAGAAAAACAATTATCATCACGCTGAGCATCGTAATCATTTTTTTCCTTGGATGGGAATTAGGTGTTTATTTAACCGGTACTCCTGTATATTTGTTACCAGCACCTTCCCGTGTGATCCAGACACTCTTTTTGCATCCAGATACATTCGCCCAGGCAACATTCTTAACGCTGGGAGAAGCTTTGACCGGATTATTGATAGGTGTTTTTGCAGGGATTCTTATCGCATCATTCTGACCCTCTTACCTGGCATTGAAGATGGTGTGATGACTCTGGCAATTCTGATCAAATCCACCCCCATGGTTGCCATAGCACCTTTATTAACTTTATGGTTGGGCTTTGGTATTCTACCGAAAATTATCATCACTGCCTTGATGAGCTTTTTCCCGGTATTGATCAACGTGCTCAGTGGCATGCAACGCGTGGATCCAGCTCTCCACGATTTATTCAAATCCTGGAATGCAAGCCGTTGGGAGATATTCCGTTATCTGCGTGCACCTTCTGCCATCCCTTATTTGTTTACAGCATTAAAAATAACAGGTCCGCTTTCATTAATCGGTGCTGTTGTGGCTGAATGGACAGGAGCTTCAGGAGGATTAGGACGCACCATGTGGATGGCATACACCAATTTAAATTTACCGTTTTTATTCGCTGCTATTTTTATTCTCGCTGCTGCAGGAATGATCATTTATCGCATCATTACCTGGACAGAAGCAAAAGCTGTTTTCTGGCAACCCGCTCAAACCAATTCTTAATTTCAGGAGAATTTATGTTAAATCGTTTTTCATCGCTTCTTTCAATCCTTATTTTTATTTTTCTGACTGGCTGTAATGCAATAAACCCCACAACCAGTCCCACAACCACCCCAACCATCGACAATATGACATTCATGGCGGGTTATAAACCTCAGGCAAATTTGCCATTTGTCGGGGTGTATGTTGCCCAGGAAAAAGGTTTCTTTGCTGCTCGAAATTTGAACGTAGCTATTGAACATTCACCCGGTTCAGGGCAACACCTTCAATTAGTATCTCAAGGAAAAGTTCAGGTGACCACCCAGGATGCTGCTGTCTTGCTCAAACGTCGATCTGACCCAGGATTACCTCTGGTGTCGATTGGATTGATCGGGCAAACAGGGCAACAGGCCTTTGCTGCGCTCAAGAGCAGCGGGTTCACCTCTCCCAGTGACTGGGAAGACCATATTGTTGGGTTTAAAGGAACACCTCCGCCCGATTTATTTGCGTTGATTAAAGCAGCAGGAGCCGACATTAACAAAATTGAATTAGTGAATGTTGGATTCGATCCTCGAATTCTGACAGAAGGCAATGTGGAAGTATATCCCGTTTACAAATCCAATGAGCCTTATATGATGCATCAATGGGGTTATGAAATTGATCTTTGGGATGCAGCGGATTACGGCATTCCTTCTATTGGATTGACTTATGTCACCAGCGAGGAAACGTTAGCTACTCAATCCGACATACTGGCTCGTTTCCTGGATGCAGCAATCGAGGGGATTTTATACGCAGAAAAGAATCCCGATGAAGCCGTTGAAATCGTTCTCAAATATGCAGGTCCAGAAACAGATCGAGAACACATGCGCTTTATGTTGGATTCAGAATTAAAAGATCTGCGCAGTCCGCTCACCGATGAAAATACAATAGGATGGCATGATCTACAGCAATGGCAAGCATTGGTTGATTTGTTGGTCGAGTATGAAACTATGCAACCCATTGATGTCAGTAAAGCTTTCACCAATGAT
>JACZIY010000105.1 GCA_014860845.1 Anaerolineaceae bacterium | reverse complement strand
TTCTGAATATAATCCGTCAAATTTAGACGAATATTCTCCCCCACTAACATGCTCCGCCCGCCAATGGTGCGATTGCTCAGGAAAACAAAAACAGACCAGGCTATCGGGATAACTACAGCTGGTATGCCGGCAGATAGCATCTTCCGTAATCGTTTCCAGAACGATCCCGGATGAAAAAGCATGGGGATCAGGATGACAACCCCCACAAAAGCAAGCCCGGTATAACGCGCCAGATAGGACAACCCGGCCAGAATGCCTACCAGGATCATCAAGCCGGTTTTCAAATTGGACTGGATGGCTTCCACCAGCAGGATGAGAGAACCGAATCCCAGCACAAAGAAAATAGCTTCCGACATAGCACCTGAGAAAACGTAGATCAAATCGATTGCAAATACGGTTAAAGCAGCCACACTCAGGGTGGCGAGGAAAGACCGTGTATACCGCCACGTCCCAAAACCACCCAGAAAAATCGTAATACCAAATGAGATTGCATTGATCCAGCGAACCGATTGCAAGGCATCTGCCCCAAAAGCAATGGGGATGCTCAGTAATAATGAGAACAACGGTGGATGCCATGTAAGCACATCATATCCGCCACTGGGATTCTGAATCACCAGACCTTTGCCCTCTGCCAGGTTGATGGCAGTCCAGATGTAGGTGGTGGCATCGCTAAAAACCCAGGGACCATAATTTGTGGCATGAATGATCAGTGCGATACCGAGAATGGCAGCAAAAACGAGACCGATCAATATGAGAATGGGTAATTGCTTCTGGATAAAAGAGACTATCTTTTGCATATTTCTTTTTCAATTCAAATGATTGGCCACAAACAAAAATCTCAGCCAAATGACGATAAGATTGATTTTATCAAGAATTCGTGCGATGACCACTTAAATCTTAAAATGAAACAAAAGCCTGTAGAGAAATTCCAGTTGATTTTGGGAAAAAGTAAACAAACCCTTGACCTGATTTGAGGAACCCAATAATCCTGTTACTGCTTGAACCTGTAACTTGCACTTTGTATAATGGAATTAACATAACATGAAAAATCTGTCTCTGAGAAGTATGAAAACTCACAATGCTGAACAAGAGATCAAAATTCGTTTATTCGTTTAATATTTGTTGACGGCAATTCAGGAAATTCTATTTTCGCAGCAAGCTGAAAGGAGGCTTATGATGAAGATAGCAGTGATTGGAGCAGGAAATATTGGTCATACCCTCGGACAGAAGTGGTCGAAAGCCGGTTACACGATCTATTATGGTGTCCGTGACCCGGAGCATAGCAAATATGTTCATCTTCATGAAAGTGGCCAGGTCTGTTCAATTATGGATGCACTGACTCCTGCCAGAGTTGTGTTATTAGCCATCCCTGGTGATGCGGTCTTGGAATTTGTGGAAGAATACACTGAATCATTGAATGGCAAATTGATTATTGATGCATCCAACAACATTCAGGGCGGTCCAATGAACAACCTCGAGGTGTTGTATAAAAAAACAGCCAATACCCAGCTGGTGCGCGCTTTCAGCACATTGGGTTGGGAGAATTTTGAGAACCCCGTCGTAAATGATCAACAGGTGGATTTGTTCTACTGCGGACATAGTGGTGCACGACCCATCACCGAGAAGTTAATTGCAGATGTTGGTTTGCGGCCGGTGTATCTGGGTCCATTGGAAAAAGCTTATCTGGTAGACGGATTGACAAAGGTCTGGTTTGCGCTGGTATTTGAGCAGAAACACGCTC
>JACZIY010000104.1 GCA_014860845.1 Anaerolineaceae bacterium | reverse complement strand
ATATCATCTTGAGGGAGTTCTTTTCCCAGAAATGAATCTAAATCATTAAGAATTTTTATCTTTAAATTATCTGCGCTTTCTTGGAGAAGCGGTTGAATACATTCTGCCAGATGTTGTAAACCAACATAATCCCCCATTTGATTACAGGCGTCAGTTACGCCATCCGTATAAACCAACAATATGTCATCTGGTTCTATCAATATCTCCGATTGACTCCAACCGAATTCTTCCGATACACCAAGAGGTAATCCTGTTCTACCTAGTTGTTTTGGATTTGGCCGGTCATCTCCAAACCAAAGTGGAGGATTGTGTCCTGCATTGGCATAAACCAATTGTCCACTTTTCGGATCCAGAATTCCAAGAAAAACTGTCACAAATTCCAAATCTTTTAATATGGATAATATTCTATGGTTGACCTCAAAAAACACATATTCAGGACGATCCGGATGTACAGAAATCTGTTCTCTCAATAATGACCATGCCAGCACCATCAATAATGCTGCAGCGACACCCTTATCGACTACATCAGCAATAAAGAACACGATACGGCCATCCGGCAATTTAAATACATCATAAAAATCGCCTGAGGTTTCACGCGCAGGTTGTAATGCGGCTGAAAATTGCCATCCTGGTACATCCACAAGCTTTTGTGGAAGAAAATTTAATTGTAAATGCCAGGCAAGATTTAATTCTCGCCGCATGCGCTCATTGTTTCTTTGTAAAATCTGCTGTGCTCTGCGAATATATAAATGAGATTTTACACGCGCCAACACTTCTTCGATTTGAAAAGGTTTGGAAATATAATCCAACCCGCCAACATGAAATCCTTGCAGTTTATCATGAAGATCGTTTAATGCGCTGATGAAGATGACCGGTATTTGACTTGTTTTTGAGTTGGCTTTTAGTTGGCGACAAACTTCAAATCCATTCATATCAGGCATTTTGATATCAAGCAGGATCATGTCGGGACGAGCCAAATCCACAGAAGTCAATGCGTGAGCCCCATTTAGAGCTACCCGGATCTTATACCCCTCATTGGATAAAATCTGGCTGAGTAATTTTAGATTTGCAGGTGTATCATCCACAATTAAGATTTCATCTACATGATCGTTCATCACATGTCCTTTTTTTGACCAGTCACCCTTTTTTGTATATAAATTCAACTCATGTTTTGATTTGTTTGGCTTTCTCCAGATAAGTCAGTAATTCTTCAAATTTATACTGATTCGCTAATTTTTGGATATGATCAGCCAGTTCAGGCATTTGATCATCAATTATATTAACCATTTGATTTATCGATGCCATATCTCCAACCGACACTGCATGGTAAAGGTTCTTGATTTGTGAAGCAGTTAGGTTTGAAAACTCTTGTTGAAAATCTAATTTTATTGTTTTATCTTTCAATTTGACTGCGATTGGTTGAAATTCTTCGAATACAAACTCAAGACCTAATTGTTTTTCGAACTCAGAAAAAATTTCAATATCTCGAAAAGGTTTTCGTATATATCCATCACACCCTTCGGACAAGATTAATTCGCGATCTTCTTCCAGTGCACTGGCAGTCACTGCAATGATCACAGTAGCCTGGCCTTTTATGGTTGATTTTATTTGCCGGGTGGCTTCATATCCGTCCATTACTGGCATACGCATGTCCATCAGGATAATATTTGGGTTCCACTCATTCCAAATATCAATCGCTTCTTTTCCATTTTCTGCTTCCCTAACCTCAAAACCCAATGGACACAATATTTTATTCAACAACATTCTGTTGACTGGTTTATCATCCACAATCAATACTCTGGTAATTTTCTCGCCATGCTTTACAGATAGAACGCGTTTGGATGGTAGCATCATGGTTTCATCTGCTGTATCCGTTTTTATCACAGGCAATAATAATGTAAAGGTACTACCCTGACCCACCAAGCTCTTCGCTTTTAGCGATCCACCCAATAACTCAGCATATTCTCTACTGATTGATAAACCTAGCCCGGTACCCTCACTATTTTTTATATTTTCAGACTGAACAAATGGCCGAAATATATTCTCCAAATCTTTTGGATCTATTCCAGGTCCAGTATCCGAAACGTTAAATTGAAGTAGAATTTTTTCTTCAAAACCTTTTTTATCCTCAGAATCTATTTTATGTCTAATACCAACAACCAATGCGATCCCGCCTTTTTCGGTGAATTTTACAGCATTGCCTAACAAATTCATTATGATTTGTCGCAATTTTCCATCATCTGTATATATAAATTGTGGAACATCCTCATGGATGTCAAATGTGAGTGTCAGATGTTTTTCTTCTGCACGTAATAAAAACATCTCTTCTAATCCCTGCATCATGTCACGGAAATCGAAACTCCTTTCATGAAGTGTCATCCTTCCAGCTTCAATTTTTGACATCTCAAGCACATCGTTGATGAGCGCCAATAGGTGTTCACCACTGTGATGAATGATTTCTACATTTTCCAACTGGTCATTGAAAATATTCTGTTCAGGTCTTTTAGATGATTTAGCAGTATTGATCAACAATTGACTGAATCCTAATATCGCATTTAATGGTGTTCGTAATTCGTGGCTTATATTAGCAAGAAATGTGGACTTGGCTTTATTGGCAACCTCTGCTGCTTCTTTCGATTTTTTCAATTCCAGCATGGTCTGCTGTAATTCTTGGGTCCTTAGAGCCACCTGGTGTTCTAACTTTTCCTTTTGTTTGCGCACCATACTTATTCTCAGTTCGAAAAAACCTACCACAAGTCCGCCAAGTAGAACAATCGCGAATAATTGAAACCCTATCGTTTGCCAGAATGGCGGAACGATTTCTATTTCAATTGATGTTACATTCTCGGTCCAGATTCCATCACTATTGGTAGCTTTTACCTGAAAAAAATAATTTCCAGGTGGAACATTGGTATAACTGGCAAAGTTCCGGTTGCCAACATAATTCCAATCTTCGTCCAACCCTTTCAGCTTGTACGCATATTCGATTTTTTCAGGAGCAGAGAAATGTAATGCTGCAAAATCAAAACTAAAAAATTTTTCTTGATAATCTAATTTTAGTAATTTTGTATAAGGTAAACTCACTTGAAGTGGGCTATCTTCACCAATACTAACTATTTCATTGAATAGATGAAAATGTGTAATTACCAAAGGAGGTTGATAATCATTCTTCACGATGTCTAATGGATTAAAACGGTTGAAACCATTGATGCCTCCGAAGAACATTTCCCCATTTTGATTTTGAAATTTTGCACCTTGATTAAATTCATTACTTTGCAAACCATCAAAAATAGAATAATTGGTGAAGGTTCTATTTGTGAAATTAAATTTTGAAATACCTTTATTCGTACTGAGCCAATAAAAATCATTTCGATCTTGCATGATGGAATAGACCATATCATTCGGCACTCCGTCTTTTTCACGAAAAACCTTGAATGTATTACCTTCAGGATAAAACATATTCAGCCCACCTGCAGTCGCTATCCAAAGAAAACCATCCTTTGTTTCAAAAATGTCTAAAACAACATTATTGCTGATTGAATTGTAGTTGTCAGGATCATGTTGATAACAATTAAATCTCTCTACATCCTGGTCAAATTTACATAAACCGCCTGCAAAAGTTCCCACCCAAATTTGTTTTTTACGATCCAGGAAAACTTTAAAAACTGTATTATCAGTCAAACCATAATTATTCAAGGGTTCATTAGAAAAAATTTTAAATTCATTATTTCGAGGATTGAATTTTGCCAACCCACTTCCTGCAGTTCCAACCCATATCATTCCTTGCTCATCAATCTCAATATCATAAATTCCTGCAAATGGATAATTTGTAAAATTCTCTTGATTTGGGTCGTACCGACTCAACCCATTCATTGTTCCAAACCAAAGAAAACCTTTCAGGTCTTGATTGATTGTAAAAATCGAGTTCTGACCGATGCTGGTTGGATCATTTGGATCATAAACATAGTGGTTTACTGACCCATCTTTGTTAAATTTTGTTAAACCATTGAACGTTCCAACCCAAAGGTTTTCCTGGTTATCTTGAAAAATTGACCAGACACTATTATCGATCAGGCTGTTGGGATCATCTGGTTGATGGAAAAAATGCATAAATTTATTTCTTAATGGATCAAATCTATCCACTCCTCCCCCAGTTGTTCCAATCCAATAAACTCCTCCTTGATCCTGATAAATTGAGGCAACATTATTGATCGAGATACTGCCAGAGTTTTTTGGATCATTTTGATAATGATAAAATCGATTGGTTTCTCGATCATAACGAGCCAACCCAGACATGGCTGTGGCTACCCAAATAACACCATCTCGGTCCTCATAAATATAATGGATGTTATTATCTTGAGGGCTGGATGGATTGTTTATTTCCAAGGGAAAATATGTAATTTCCATTGAGATTGTATCTATCCTGGCTAATCCTTCTGCTAATGTCCCGATCCAAAGAAATCCATGTCGATCTAGTCTCAAGTTTTGTACATTATTGAGTGTTGTAACACGTTCAAACTCTTCGGTTAATGGGTCGAAAACATTTAAACCTCCTGCAAATGTACCAACCCAGATCCTTCCATTTTGATCGATAACTACCTGTAAAACCACATCATCACTGATACTTCGGGAATCTTTGGGATCATGTTGATAAGCGACAAAAGTCTCGGATACTGGATCAAAATGGTTCAGTCCTCCACCATTGGTTCCCAACCAAAAAGTGCCGTCATCTGCTTGGGTTATTTGAGAAACAGTTGGATGATTAATGGAATGTGGATTCTCTGAATCAGGTAGATAGCAATAAAATTCTTCTTTTTTGGGATCATAACGATTTAACCCCCCACCAAAAGTCCCTATCCATATGATACCCTGGGAATCTTCATATAGAGATTGAATTAAATTATTACAAATTGAACCTTCATAATCAGGATCATGTTTGAAAATCTTAATCTCTTTACCATCAAATCTATTGAGACCATCCTGCGTACCGAACCACATGAAACCTAGTTGATCCTGAATGATCGCGTTTACCACACTTTGTGATAATCCATCTTCAATAGAAAGATGCTCAAATTGAATTTTTTTCTTATCC
>JACZIY010000787.1 GCA_014860845.1 Anaerolineaceae bacterium | reverse complement strand
AATTTTCGCTCGTACCGATAGGTCTCCAGTTTGGTATATCCTGACTCTACCGGTACAGACTGGATAAGATTGTCTTTCACCAGACACCTTTGTTATCAAGAAATGAGATATGCAAATCTGGCGAAATTTCCTGCAGTGCGGATCGCAGATTGTTGAGGTTGGCGATATGGCGAAACTCAACCACGAAAGACATTTCGAGTGCCTCTGAGGTTTCATCAAATTGCAACAGCCGCATTTTTTCAGTGTGTTGTGCTAAAACATTCATGGCCTGCTCCAATGTAATCTTATTAGGTCCGTTGCTGGATAGGGTCAGGTGCAAATTGACATCTGCCTGTGTCTGGCGCAGTAAACGAGATAGACCGATGATAATGACCACCACGGTCAACGCAACCAGGGTGATCGCCCGTTGGTTATCTCCCAGTCCAATGCCCAGACTGATGGCGAAGAACAGATAAGCCAGCTCTTCCGGTTCTTTGATGGCCGCACGAAAACGGATAATGGATAAGGCGCCTACCAGGCCTAGCGATAATGCGATCGAAGAACGCACCACCAGAATAATAAACGTGGTGGTGACTGTCACCAACATGAAGTTGGCTGCAAACTTGCGCCTGTTGGAAAGCGAACCGCCCCAATAGATGTACACCCGGCTCAAAATGAAGGAGGTAAACACAGCCAGTAGCAAATTGACAACAAATACTTCTGCTGTAAACGTGCTACCCTGATTTGTGGATAGACTTTGAAAGAATTCCTGAAATGTCTGGGTCAATGACGCCTGATCAGTAGGGGTGACTGATTCAGTGGCCAGGCTCACGGAGGGTTCAGCCGGTGCGGGACCCTGCTCGGCTGCCACAGTTGACAATTGCATCGTCACATCATCCAGATCACTGGTGCGCTGCCCTGCCGAAACGAAAACAAGACCTCCAGGGCTTAAGGGGGCAGAATCGGTGATATTAATCAGGTTTTCACCGTTGATTGAGATGGTATGCGTATTCTCTGCCAGAACAATCTGTACATTGATCCAGTCACTGGTATTGAGTGCATCGCTATTGGCTTGTGCCAGTTCTTCATGTTCTCCTTGAGGAACTGTTTTGATCAGTCGTATCCCTTCAAGATACAGTACCAGCAGATAACTTCCCTGTTCAGTTGCGCGGTAATTGACATGCGTTTCACCTTCCCCAGAGTAACGCAGTTTGAATGTCAGGGTGAAATCCTGCCAGCCGCCCATCGGAGCCGCAAATTGGGCCGGTCCAATCCGAAGAACACCATCGGTGACAATCACCTCGGGAGCGTGTTCCCAACCGGACAGTTGGCTATCATCAAAAGATTCGGTAAATCCCTGGTCAGCCTGGGCTGCTGTTGGGAGAACAGTGAATAACATGACTATAAAACCAAGAAACAACGTTGTGATTCTAAAAATTAATTTGCGATCCATTTTGATCCTCCTGACAAAAACTGCACATGACTGACATTAAGGCTGCATCTCTGTTGCTAAAGCTTCTCGCAGAAACTGGTTACGCTCACTTGCGAAGTTCACCAGGCTAACCCATGAGTTCTCACTCACCTCTACTGGAAACATAGGCTGGTTGCCAAAGAAGGCTTTGTCACCTGTCGCCCGGGTCCAATAAGGGGCGATCAGATCGTAATAGCGTTCAGCCAGCTCAGAAATATTTTCCGGTTCGAACCAGTAACGCAATAATAGATCCACATACGCCAGATACTGACTGCGATAACTTTCAACACCAAAGACCTGATCGAGTAATGGGGCGCGCTGTATCAATTCTGAACCGGATGTGGGAAAC
>JACZIY010000786.1 GCA_014860845.1 Anaerolineaceae bacterium | reverse complement strand
GATATGATCCAATAATTTTTCATATCCTCCAGGTTCAGTCACATCCAATTCCAGATCGGGTATGTGTTTATCCAGTTGTGTAATATCTAGAAAGTTAGCATATTCTTCTTTTATGATCAGATTATCGAGATCAACATCGCCTGTAAGCGGAACACGAGTAACCACTTCCGTTATGTAGGCTTCGATATGTGATTGACCATTCTGGCGTGCAATTGAGACGCGATGATTGCCATCGCGCACAAAATAATAATCGCCAACTTTATAAACTTCGATGGGAGGTACGCCCATCAATGACTCTGTCGCAACTTTTACGGAAACCCAACGCTGGCTATCAGAAGATTTTCGCGGTAAAAAATCACGGGTAAAGTCAGAATATCTTCCCACCGAACCAATAATTTTATCCAGTGGAATTTCCTCACGACCACGTTCAACCTGACCTTGTAATCGTAAACTTCTAAGTACTTCACTGTAAGATAATAAATCAATTTTCTCCCCGGTCAGGTGAGAAATGGCTGATTTTATAGAAGCTTTGCGATGGGCAGCATTAAAATCATTTATTGCGATATTTCTATTCATAGTTCACCATTCTTTCAAGTGAATTAACTATACCTGAATTTTTTTGTTCTTTTCTACCAGAAAGTGCAATCATTAAATTTTCAAATTCGATTGATTTGCTATTCTACTACTGGCGCTTATGATCAGAGTGCTTATCAGACGTAAAAGATTGATCGCTTCGTGTTCCCAAGAAGTTTGCTCTTTGACCATATCAAATCCTATTAAACCTTGGGCTTTATCATTATATATAAATGGAACTATCAGCAATGATTTAATTTCCTGGGCAATGAAACTTTCTTTTTCAGCATAGGCTTCTTCAGGTATCTCACTGACCTTTTCAATAATAATATCCTGATTGTTGGTGATTCTCTCCATTATCCAGGGAAAAGCAGGTAAAGATAAATTTTGTAATTCCTTAATCTGGGAGGAGATGCCTTCATTACACCATTCAAAAGTATTCGACATTGTATTATTCTGATAATCAAAATCAAAAATATAAGCACGATCGACCTGCATAAATTTTCCCAGTTCATCGACAATGAATTTGATTATTTCTGAAAGATTGCCAGAGGTTGCATTCATTAATTTCAATGAAAACTCGTTGATCAAGCGTTCAAAATTAGAGTAATAGATCAGTTTTTCACGGGCATTATGGCGTGCAGTGACATCTCTTGAAACACCCTGAAATAATACTGTCCCATCCGATAATTCTATGGTTGAGCCCGTTTCTTCTACCCATCGTAATCTTCCATCTTTATGATACATTCGAAATTCTACCGGTGCTGAGTTGTTCTTTTCAATCCTTTCCTGTAATAGTTGGTAGAAAATTTTGGCATCATCTGGATGCATGGCATTTATCCATACCTCCGGGTTTTTGTAGAACTCCTCTGGTGTATATCCAGTTAATTTTTCAACTTGTGGGCTGATATAAAACGGGAAAAATGTTTTTGCGTGAATGACGTAAGTCACCATAGGCAATTTTTCAACCAGAGCCTGGTAGCGTTGCTCCATCGATTTCTGAAGCAATTCCTGTTGGTAAATTTCGGTTATGTCTTTTCCAAGACCATAGATTTCGACCAATCGCTCACCATCAAAAATTCCCTTGTCAGTCCATTCAATCCAATATGTTTTTCCATTGGCACCGATGATACGATTTTTGTTTTTTTGAATCGGATTTTGCAGTGTTATGGCATTAACATGATTTAAAACTCTTTCATAATCTCCCTCAAAAAGATTCTCTTCTACCGAACTACCGATGATTTTTCTTAAAGGTCTTCCCAGTAAATCACAGAAACTTTGGTTTACCCGGGTTATTATTCCATCTGGGGTCATACCAACCACCAATAAATCCTTTTCGAACAGGTTCAGGATTTTTGAGTCTTCTTTAATGAAATTTAATTTAGTATCTTCTTCCTGATCGAGGATTATGACCATTAATATTCTTCGGTTTTCGTAATCTATTTGTTGTATCAGGAAACGAGCTGTTTTTTCCAAACCTGCCTTTGTCATTAATCTCCAGGAATAATTCGCTTCCAGACCTAAAACTCCCCCCTTGCGTATCACCGATACCAAATAATGGTTTTCCGATGATGGAAATAGATCAAACAGATTTAATTTTGTCAATTCATCATCATTGTATTCAAAATAATCCTTTGCAAATGGATTGGAAAAAAATATTTCCAGGGATAATTCATCAACCAGGATGATGGGAATTGGTACTCTGGTAACAATTTTGATAAATTGATCCTCTGCTGATTTTAATGAAACACGAGAGTCGCCTGAAATCTCTTGCACGATCCCAATGATAATGGACTGATTGAAATCTTTTGTATATTTTATGAATTTGGTATTGGTTTTAATTTCGCTGTCAGATTTTGAAAGGAATATCAAATTTTGTAACTCTGAAGTGTGATAAGATATATTTTCCAATACAGAATTGATAGTCTCTTTTTGATCTGTAACCAACAGATCCGAAAGGGTTATGTTTTCGAGGTATTCGTGAGGGTAACCAATCAGGTCCAGAAATTTTTTATTGGATTGGACAAATTTGCCTGTTTCAGTTACTGCAAACCATGTATTCTGTGTTCGATCAAGCAAGAAATGGAGGTTGGTTTCAAAACTTTCTTCTCCAATCTTCCTGACTAGATCAGAACCATGGCCACCTGGAGCTTTTTCTTCTGTTTCAGAGCGTTGAAGGGTTAAAGTGATAAGGAATTTTTGGTCTGGGAATGGAAAAACTTCACAATCGATTTGCCCTAATTCATCTCTTGAGGAAAATGAGATTAAATTTATGGCTGGTTGATTACTTTTATTGACCATTTCGATTGTCTCAAAGATTTCTCTGACCAGTTCAAGATTTGAACAATCAGACAACAATTTACCAACAAGAATCGATATTGGAAGAAATGTTGAAGATCCTAATTCCTGAGCATAAACTTCCTGAATTTGACCATGCAAGTCAGTTTTTAGTTTTACACGACTCGAATATAAAACCAGTTCAGTTAAATTGTTGATTTCGGTTAAATAGTTCATTTATGCTCAAGATTTAAACAGGTGTTTCCTTATTTTTTTTCAAATGACCCACTAGTAATTAATGCGTTAATTAATTATCTGTTGTTCGGTAAATCAAATTGTATGGCATAACATTGATTATTTCAAGATGAATATTGTTAATAAATAACTAAATATTTATTTTTCACGATTTTTTTTTGGATTATTCATTTATTTTGGTTGGTTTTATCCTGTAGGAGAATTCTAATGCTTTTCCGGGGAATAATCGATACTCATCCTGCGGATCTCCTCCAGCAGGCACATCACCTCCTACACCTTTTTGGGTCAAATCAATGTTCAAAGTAACCAGATTGCGCTTAACCAATTCATGGATATGGGTGGCATCCATCAGTTGATCCTGGGTATAATGCCAGGTGCTGAAATTAAAGAGTTGTTCGCTAACACTCTCGAAGAATAATCCTACCCCGTATTCATCAACCAAACGTAACCAGCGTACCTGACTACGATTGCCGTTCTCCTGTGGACGAACATAATGTTGAACCATGTCGTCGACTGTGGTAGTGAACTTCCCTACACGAGCTCCCAACAGCCGGTCTGGCATGGTTTCCTGTGGACCCAATCCGAAATATTCCACCTGCTGAAATTCAGCGGGTAATGTCAATTGCATACCCATGCGCTCCAATTCTTTACCTGGGGTAAACCGTGCTACAACCTGGATGCAGCCATCCGTATCGATTGTGTAGACCGTTTCAAACGGGGTCTTCCCACCTAAAACACGCCAGCTGGCTTCTACACTGACTTGATGAGCATCTACTGCCTGAGCATGAAAATGGATACAACGTAGTTTTCGATTGGCATTACGCCAGAAGTGCCTCCCCAGGAAGCGTTTCAACCAGGGATAAACAATAAATGAGGAAATATCATTATCAATCCAGACCCGCCACAAATTGGGTTTCAGGGGAGATGTAAATAATTCGCGACCCTGATAAATATATTGCTGGAGGAAGCCGGTTTGTGGATTAAACAGGATCCTGAATTCAGACCCACTGATGGTCACCTGATCCTCCTGGCTGGTCAGAAGCAATTTTTCTTGTAATAATGGTGGCAGCCTTTCTTCAGAATTAGCAAAAGTGGGGATCACAAATTGTTCCCAGGCAACCTCATGACCAGCTTTTGCCCATGGTTGATTCTCACCCAATACATATTGGATCGTGAGAAAAGCTTCCTTTGAGGTTGTGTATTCTGGAAGCTGCAGGGGAATTTCAATTTCGCTGCTTTGCAGCGGTTCCAGGTCCAATTGTGGAAGATCTCCTTGCTGTTTAATTTCACCATCGATTTCAAAATACCAATGAATTTGGAATGTTGAAAGATTCAAAAAGCGATGCTTGTTGATAACCTCAAATTTTCCAGCGGATATATCAATGGCTCTTACTTCGACATTTTGGTAGCCTTTTTTTACCGTCCAGACTGCCGGGTGTGGTTCACGATTAGCAGCAAATATTCCATTGCAACCAAAAACGGAAAAACGATAGGGATCCCCGAGATCCCCACCATATGCCCAGAAATCATGACCATCCTCGGTCTTGGACAGAATGCTTTGATCGGCAAAATCCCAGATAAAGCCACCGATGCATTGTGGATATTTTTCGAATACATCGATGTATTCCTGAAAATTTCCCAGTGAATTCCCCATGGCATGAGCGTATTCGCACAATATGATTGGTTTGTGATTCGCATATTTCCCATGGATCGTCTTCCAGGAAAGAATGCCGTCCCGAAATTTATAATCTTCACCGGTGGCAATGGCCTCCAGGTCTTTGGGCGGTGGGTACATCATTGAGAAAACATCCGCGTATTCACCTTTTTGATCCTGTTCATAGTGCACCGGTCGGGTAGGTTCCAGGTGGTGTACTAAATCCGTCAGCCGGCTGAACTTTTCATCTGAGCTGGATTCATTGCCCAGTGACCAGAAGATAATGGAAGCATGGTTGCGATCACGCGCGATCATACGTTCCACCCGTGAACCCATGGCAGCCATCCAACGCATATCTCCACGCACGACATCCCGTAAACCATGCGTTTCAATATTAGCTTCATCCATCACGTAAATGCCATATTCATCACACAGGTCGTAAAAGCGCTCATCATCCGGGTAATGCGAGGTACGCACAGCATTGATATTATTGCGCTTCATTAAAAGCACATCCTCAAGCAGCCGTTCTGCGCTCATGGTGTGGCCGGTCACCGGGTCGAAATCATGACGGTTGACACCTTTGATCAGAATCGATTGACCATTCACGTAGAGTTGACGGTCTCGAATCTCCACCTGTCGGAAGCCATGCCGAAAATGACGGACATCGATCTGATTGCCATTTTGATCTGTCAAACAGAGGTATACATCATAAAGAGTCGGTATTTCAGCGGACCAGAGTTTGGGATGGTTTACAGAAAGCGAGGTGGTTAACTGAATGGATTGATTGGGAGAAATCACAAAGCGTTGGTCGGTGCGTGCTAATTCCTCACCGGCATATTGAAGTATGGCAGTTAACTTCAATTCCTTTTCCTTTTGTTCATCCTGAGGGTGAAAATTGATTTCTGCATCGATGACCACGTCAGCCTGTTCGAAATTATCATAAAATTGTGACTTAAGGTGAATATCTCTGATGAAAACCTGGGGGAAAGCCAGAAGTTTCACTGAGCGGAAGACACCGGATAGGAACCACATATCCTGATCTTCCAGATAGCTGCCATCACTGAAGCGGTAAACCTGAACCGCCAGCAGGTTCTCACCTTCTACTAAATAGGGGCTGATAAAGAATTCAGAAGGCAGCATACTATCCTGAGCATAGCCCACAAATGAGCCATTCAACCAGACATAGTAAGCAGAACAAACCCCCTCAAAGCGTAGATAAATTTCATAATTTTTCCATTCCACAGGAACTGTAAAATGCTTGCGGTATGATCCCACGGGGTTATCTTCCGGGTCAATGTTTGGGAGGTTACGTTTTTTCAAGCTGGGTGGCATATGGAAGGGGGCATAAATCGGCACACCATAACCCTGCAACTCCCAGTGTCCAGGTACATTGATTTTGTGCCAATTCACAGAAGAATATTCCGAAGTTTCAAATCCTTCAGGGCGGTCTGCCGGTTTGGGAACCCAGAGAAAATCCCATTTTCCATCCAATGAGATCTGTCTCGTTGAATTCTGACGATCTTCAATCGATTTCAATGTTGGATATGAAAGAGAGGTGCTGCGGGCTGGTTGTCGATTGATTTCAAAAATCTCTGGATTTTGCCATTCAGGTATGAGGTGTTGGTTGTGCATTGTTTTTCTCCATTTATCGACAGCTCTGATAGTATTGATAATTTTATATGAAAGTGTAATTGAACGCCATCTCAGGCGTGGAACGGTTCATAAAATGAAATCGTTAATTATTTTTTTGATTGATTGGAAGAAACAGGTATAATTTGCTAATGCAAAAACCTCTGCTTATTCTGGTGGCAATCCTATCCATCTTGTTGGCAAGCTGTGCCAACCAGCATGCTAATGCCGAGCAAGAGATAATTATTCCAAAAACGACGGTGGTTCAAAATTCACATAATAAAATTATCATTGATCCGGTATTGAACCAGCCCAGCCGAACACCTCAGCCCTCCAGTACTTTACGACCCAGTTCCACATCATATCCCAGCCCAACACCGATTCCCTCATTTACAACAGTACCATCCCCCACCCCTATCCCGGAATCAGTCTATCTGAGTGGGATCAAAAGTTATCGCCAATCCTACCCGATCAGCTGTGAATCTCGTACTGCTGTAGATTGGGCAGACTATTTTGGCGTGCAAATTTTTGAGTCGGATTTTCAATTCGGTTTGCCACTATCAGATAATCCGGATAAGGGTTTTGTAGGTGATGTGCACGATCCCTGGGGGCAGGTTCCCCCCTATTCATACGGTGTGCATGCTGCTCCAGTTGCCACCCTTTTAAAGGAAGAGTATGGGCTCTCAGCACGGGCAGCCAAGAACTTCAGCCTCGAAAATCTGAAGAAAGAGATCGCCAGTGGCCAACCACTGATTGCCTGGGTAATTGGCAACATGGTCGGTGGAATTCCTTCTGAATATATCGACCAGGAAGGTAATAAAGTGATTGTGGCAGCTTATGAACACACTGTGATCGTAACCGGCTACGGTGTCGATCATATCCGCTATTTGAACAATGGCAAGTTCTACCAGGTTCCGGTTGACACCTTCCTGAATTCCTGGGGAGTCCTGGGCAATATGGTGATCTTCCACAAAGATCCTGGAGATCGTTATTAAGTTTTAATAAGATGATTTTTGTAATCGTTTTAATTAAATTCAGTTATGCTATTTGTGCCAGGATGGCTTCAGCATGTTGTTGGCGAATAATGATTTGATCAGCACCCGCTTCCAGGTATTCATTCACCTGGTCGAGACTGACAACCCCAGCTGCCATAATCGTCATACGTTGATAGACCATTTCGGAAATCCGTTTGATCTGTTCCAAGTCCGGGTTCTTTGGCAACCAACCAGTAGAAGTCCCGATGCTCCTGATACCTGTTTCGGCACAAATGTTAATCAGGCGCATAATTTGTGGGTCACTGAGATAAGCTGCTTCAAGAATCAAACTGACAGGTCGATCCCCAGCAGCATGAACTACAGAGAGCAATTCACATTCGAGATCCTCCCAATTGCCTGATAGGACAAAACTGGTATTCACCACCACATGGAATGCATCAGCTCCTTCGAAATACATATCGCGGACTTCAATGACTTTGGTTTTGGTGGAAACTCCCCCGGTCGGATAACCAACCAGTCCGATCAATTTACTTTCGTGGTCCTTGGCGAGCATCGCTCTGGCTGGTTTTAGATAGGAAGGCAGAACAGCTAATCCAAAGCCGGATGAGTAATCTGTCATTAATTTTTCGATGGCACGTAAATCATCAAAAGGCATGGCTGCCGTTAAAATCATCCGTTGAGAAAGCGATTGTGAGGAATATTCCATTATTAATACCTTTTATTAAAACAATAATCGTTGAAAATGAAGGAGCCAATTTATTATATAAAGCATCTGGTTTAATTGTGATTATTTGTACAAGGTTATGTAGAGTATTGGAGTATGCTTCTTACGATGGTTTATACATCATGAATGTTCACCAATCCATATCGCAAGGCAACAATGACTGCCTGTGTGCGATCATTCACCCCCAATTTTGTGAAAATTGCACTGGTGTAATTTCTGACTGTTCCCTCCGACAGATATAATTCACGGGCAATGTCCGCATTCGTGAGGCCACGTGCCATCAATTGCAGCACATCCGTTTCGCGTTCGCTGAGTTGCACATGGAATCCCGAGACCGGGGTTTGGTTCTGACGGGCGACATTATGAAGCACTTTGCCCGCCACGTTCGGATCCAGATAAGTTTCACCTTCCAGTGTACCTTTAATTGCCTGTATCAAAGAAGCTGCAGGCGTATCCTTAAGCAAATAACCGGCTGCACCAGCCCGGATAGCATCAAATAGCCATTCATCATCGTCATAAGTAGTCAGAACCAATACTTTTATTTGCGGAAAACTACTGTTGATCTTTTGAGTAGCCTGGATACCATTTAAATCGGGCATTTTCAAGTCCATCAATACCAGATCAGGCTGATGAGTTGCCACCAATTCCATAACTTCCAACCCGTTATTTGCCGTTGCCACCACCTGGATTTGAGGATCATTATTAAGAATGGTACTCAAGCCCTGGCAGACAATTTCCTGATCATCACACACGATCACACGTATCATATTAATTCCTTAACTTTAATTGTATCAAAGTACCTTTATTGGGTTGGCTGTCAATATCCAGCCTGGCGTTTAACATCTCCGCACGTTCCCGCATTCCTCTTAACCCCAAGCGATCATTTTTTTTATTCAGAATGGAAACATCAAAACCAATACCATCATCCCGAATCTTGAGAACATTAGAACCGGAATTCTGCGCGAGTTCAACCCAGACATTTTTGGCTTTGGCGTGATGAACAATGTTTTCCAGTGCTTCCTGGGTGATACGGTAAACCATTTGCTCTTCATCCTGAGAAAATGCGAAAGAATGATCGGAAAGATTCAGGTGAATATCGAGATTGGCGCGTGCCTGAATATTTACCACCAAATTCTGGAGAGCAAGCTGTAAACCCAGATCCTCAAGCGGTTCTGCTCGTAATGCTTTCATTGCCCTACGGGTTTCTTCGAGACCATTACGCGCAGTGAACAGTGCTTTTTCCAGCATGTCTTTCACTTCTTGTTGTTCGGTCTCCAAAATCGTATGGATGGCTTCAAGTTGTACTGTCAGACCGCTGAGGGTATGCGCCAGGGTATCGTGCAATTCACGCGCTAAACGGTTGCGTTCGCGACTAACTGCCAGTTGATCCTGTACCAATGCCTGTTGACTGAGTCGCAGATTAGCGCGCATCAGATCCCGTCTTTGTTCACGCTGGGTAGCCATCAATTCTGTGATCATCAGTGCAACCAGGTTGAGTGTCAGCACCCGGATAAAGATCGCAAAGAGCGGCATCAATAAGTCAGTGTTAAAACCACCATACAGAAAGACCATATAAAGACCATCAAAAATACCCAGTCCCGTATTGACAATAAACACCTTCTGAAAATCATATTGCCAGGCAGCCGGAACCAGTGCAATCATCAATAACGGTAATAATGCCCACAGCCGGTACATCTCAATCCCCTGCCCACTGTGAAACCTGGTAGTCAGGTCAATGTTCACAATGATAGGAGGAATGAGTACGGCCACAAACAAAGCGATCAATAAATACAACGAGCGCAGTTTCCGTAGTAGCCAGGGAATGGAGAGGTAGATGGATAAAAATAACGCCTGAAGAAAAATGAAATAGAACGGGTCTCTATAAAATTGGGAAACCTGACCGGTAAATAACCATTCAGCAAACGGAACAAATGAAAATGCAATGGTTTCTGCAATCACAAAAAAACGGAATATGCGAATCAGCCCGGGTTCCGTAGGTGTTGTTATTCTCATATTACGATATTAACATAATTTTCCGATTATGAACCGAAAACATGACCATCGGACATGGATCAGGTGACTGCACTCATGCCCCGTTATGATGGCAGTCATACCAGCTCGTGGTTGGATACATCTACCACACAAATCATATTCCCTTTATAAATGAAGCAGAAGTTCTGCCATTAGAAGGAGCTGGTTTGACAGTATTAAGGAAATTTCAACAATCAGTTGTAAAACAGCTCGAAAAAACCAAAGATTCCCAGGCGACCACTTTTCAGGTGGAAGCACACGATCTGAGTAAGAAATTTACCAGAGGAAAAAATGGTATCTTTGCAGTGGAAGATCTCAGTATCGCCGTGCCAAGCGGTCAGATGTTTGGATTGTTAGGTCCGGATGGAGCAGGGAAAACCACCACATTGCGCATGCTGGCTTCGGTCATGCCAACCACGAGAGGTACTGCAAAAGTGGGAGGATTCGATACCCGACGCGAAAAACGCAAGGCCAGACAGTTAATCGGCTATATGCCCCAAAATTTCAGTCTTTATCCGGATCTATCCGTGATGGAAAATTTAATTTTCTTTGCTGATATTAATGGGGTACATGGTAAACGCAGAAATGAACGCATTCAGGAGATGCTTGCTTTTACCCGCCTGAAAGAATTTACCGATCGCCGGGCTGCCAATTTGTCCGGTGGTATGAAGAAGAAACTGGCATTAGCCTGCGCACTATTGCATGAACCACAGGTATTACTCCTGGATGAGCCATCCACAGGTGTCGATCCGGTCAGCAGGCGTGAGTTATGGGTGATCCTATCCAAGGTGGTACAGGAGGGGGTAACTGTGATTGTCAGTACCCCGTATATGGATGAAGCAGAGCGCTGTCATCAGGTAGGTATTCTATATAATGGGAAATTACTCACCACTGGTTCTCCGAATGACCTGCAAAACGGTTTGCCATTTGAAATTGTAGAAGTGAAAGCCAAGCCACGCAAAGTCATGCGTCAGGTGGTTAGCGATGCCCCCTATATTCTACAATGGCGGACCATCGGAGACCGCTTAAGATTATCTGTTGAAGATCCTTTTACTGCGACCACGTTGCTTGAAAACACATTGAAATCCGAAGGTGCTGAAATCAAAGTCCTACGTCATTCCAAACGCAGCATGGAGGATGTATTCATTCATCTGGTGGAAGAAAGGCGGTCAAGGAATTGAACGCTTATTCAAACGCCATCGAAACCTTTGACCTGAGCCGGCATTTTGGCTCTTTTACTGCCGTGGATAGAGTCAATTTTTATGTGCCCAAAGGCGAGATTTTCGGACTATTGGGACCCAATGGCGCTGGAAAAACCACCACCATCCGTATGTTATGTGGCATTATTCGTCCCAGTTCTGGAAATGCCAGCGTGTTGGGATTTGATATTCGTAAAGATGCAGAAGAGATTAAGAAGAATATTGGTTATATGTCACAGAAATTCTCTCTGTATGACGACCTGACTGCCATAGAAAATTTGAATTTTTATGCTTCTATTTATGGTGTCCCCAGGAGCGACCGCAACAAACGCATTCAGAATTTAATCGACCAGAGTGGGTTACGCGGGGTTGAGAAAGAATTGACCAGCAGCTTATCCGGTGCCTGGCGACAGCGCCTGGCTTTGGCCTGTGCCATTGCTCATAAACCGCCCATGTTGTTTCTGGATGAAGCTACTGCAGGGGTCGATCCCCTCTCCCGACGTGAATTTTGGGATCTGATTTACGAAATGGCCAGCGAAGGCATTTCCATTCTGGCAACCACCCACTATATGGACGAAGCTGAATATTGCAATACGATCGGGATGATGTATCAAGCCCAGATGATCGCGTTAGCCAGCCCGGATACTTTGAAAGATGAGATGCCCGGTGTGCTGGTGCAGGTCACCTGTGACCAACCATTAAGAGCGGAAGAAATTACGGATCAGATTCCGGGCGTGACGGACGCTGCCATCCATGGTGTGCGCCTGCATGTCACCTTGAAGGATGAAGAGCAAGTCGACAATCTTACCAGCACACTGCAGAATGCTGGTATCCAGGTAACTGAAATAGAAACAATTCTGCCTTCTCTGGAAGACGTATTCATTAATATGGTCGAGAGTCGCTTAAAGGCAAGCCCGCAAGACTCTTTGGGAGGATAACTCATGGAACGATTTTGGACAATCGTGCGAAAAGAATATTATCACATCATGCGCGATTACCGCACCCTGGCAATCATCATTGTGTTGCCTACTTTTCTTTTGATTTTATTGGGGTACGGAGTCTCGGGTGAAAGTAGTAATATCAGGCTGGCAGTCGCTGATCTCTCAAAAACCGATGAAAGCCGACGCTATCTGGAGTATTTTACGGCCAGTGAACAGTTTTCTTATGATTATGACGTTTTATCCGAGGACGAAATCCTGGATTTGATCGATCGCGAGCAGGTCAGCGCTGGGATTTATATCCCGGCCAATTTTGGTAATGATCTGGCTGCCGGAAGATCGACTGCCGTGCAGTTTTATGTAAATGGATCGGACCCAGCGGAAGCGCAGACAGCCAATCTGAAATTAGAAACCATCGCGCAGGTCGCAACCCAGTATATCTTAACTGAGCAACTGGAGCGCAATGCTGCCCAATTAGGCATATCAGGACTGCAATTACCTGTGCAGACCTATACCAAAACATTGTATAACCCGGATGGTAAAAACAAGATTTACATGATCCCGGGTCTGACCGCCATGGTTCTGCAGGTGCAGGCATTATTGTTGACAGCCTTAGCAATCGTGCGTGAGCGCGAACAGGGCACCATGGAGCAACTGGTAGTGACCCCGATTCGATCCTGGGAGTTGGTATTGGGCAAAATCATCCCGTATCTGGTCGTGGGTGTGCTGAACACCATCATGACATTACTGGTGGCCATCTATATGTTTGGGATTGTTATTCAAGGCAGTTTCTGGTTATTGGTGTTGTTAAGTTCGATCTTTACCCTGGGATCATTGGGGATGGGCGTGATGATCTCCAATATTTCCCGAACGCAGATGCAAGCCATGTACCTGGCTGTCGGGATTGTCTTGATCCCGGCTATCATCCTTTCTGGTTTGATGTTTTCACGACAGGGAATGCCACTGGTCACCTACTGGTTCAGTGAACTCCTGCCCATCACCCATTTCCTGGTCATCATCCGTGGCATCATGGTCAAGGGAACCGAATTCGCGTTTATGTGGGGATCGATCCGGTCGTTAATCATCCTCAGCATTTTATATTTTGCCGCTTCCGTGGCTACATTCAGAAAACGATTGTAAGGTTTTTTGATGCAATTCATTCTTAGTTCATTTTGGGAGAAATTCATGAAATCTAAAACTACTTTAATCAGCATAATATTTGCCCTGATGATCATTCCATTAAGCGGCTGTGGCTTGCTGGAGGGTGAAACCACCGAGACTCAAATCACTGCTTCCGGGACGATCTCAGCTGATAAATTTACCATCTCACCCCAGGTGGGTGGCATGATCAAAGAAATCTTCGTGCAGGAAGGCGAGAATGTGCAGTTAGATCAGCAATTGTTCCACCTGGATGATGAGATCATGAAAGCACAGTATAACCAGGCAATGGCAGCAGTGGATCAGGCAGACGCCGGGATTCAAGCAGCTCAATCACAATTAAATTCTGCCAGCGTGCAATATGATCGCGCCAGGCAGGGT
>JACZIY010000103.1 GCA_014860845.1 Anaerolineaceae bacterium | reverse complement strand
TATTTGCGCTATCAGGATCGGGCGGATGCCACTACTTTTGAACTGATGACCGATCGCTTGACTGGTGAACCATTGGCTTTCGAAAATGTGGTGATCTTGTTTGCCAACCATGAAGTTGTCACACCCACCATTATTGATATTGACCTGTTGTATATGCGGAAAATGCCAGCATTGTTATTCCGGGATGGTCAAATGTATGAGATTTACTGGACAACAAAAAGTGGCACTTATGAAGTTGAAACCGGTAAATTGCGGCCTATCCGCTTTATAGATGCAACCGGTAAAGAATTTCCACTCAAACCAGGGCAAACCTGGGTGCAGGTAGTACAGCCCTTTACTCCCTATTATGAAGTACCGGATAGCGAGGTCTTTTATGATCTGGCGAACAAAAAAGAATCTGGTTCAGGTGTCTGGGCGGTGAGATGGTATCCACCGGCCGGAGCCAGATAAGACAACTAAAAGGGATCCTTTGGGGATCCCTTTTTTGTTAGATTTATACACGAAAAAACCTCACCTGGATATATTGAGACAATTATTTGCCAATCATTCCAGATGGAGGGAAGCATGGAAACAAGCCCATTTCAACAAATTTTCAATCAACAAAAAGCATATTTCATCAGTCAGGCTACGAAATCATACCTGCAACGGGTTGAAGTCCTGAAGAAATTACGAGCTCAAATCCTCAAATATGAAGCACGCATCATCACAGCCATGCAGGCGGATATGGCAAAACCGGAAACGGAAGCAGCCGGCGGAGAGATCTGGTATGTTCTGGAGGAGATTAACCATACTCTGGGGCATCTCAAACGCTGGATGAAGCCGCAAAAAAAACGCACACCACTCTTGCATTTCCGGGCATCCAGTGCGATTTACCCTGAACCGTTTGGGCAGATATTGATCATGGCTCCCTGGAATTATCCTTTTAATTTATTGTTTTCACCGCTGGTGGGGGCGCTGGCAGCCGGGAATACAGCCATTTTGAAACCCTCAGAACTGGCACCCAGAACGGCTGAGGTAATTGAAGAAATGGTTAACGATCATTTTGATCCTGGCTTGATCCAGGTGGTAAATGGTGGGGTAGAGACGGCTCAGATGTTGTTATCTTTTCCATTTGATTATATTTTCTTTACCGGCAGCCCCCGGATTGGCAAACTGGTGATGAAAGCAGCTGCTGTACATCTGACACCCGTAACGCTCGAGCTGGGTGGCAAAAGCCCGGCAATCGTTGACGCCAGTGCGGATCTGGATGTGGCTGCCAGCCGGATCGTCTGGGGAAAATTTTTCAATGCCGGTCAGACCTGTATAGCTCCGGATTATGTCCTGGTTGAAAAAAACATTCATGCAGACCTTCTATTGCGATTGAAGGGAAAAATACACGCGTATTACAGTGAAAACCCGCAAAACAGCCCGGATTTAGCCAGAATCATCAACCAGGACCATTTCAAGCGTTTGGTTGGGTTGTTGGATGCAGATAAAGTGGTGCATGGTGGTCAGACCGACGCTGTCACGCTCTACATTGCCCCAACGATTCTGGATCCTGTTACCATGGATGATGCCATTATGGGGGAGGAGATTTTTGGACCAATACTACCCGTTATAACATATGAAAATCTGGAAGAAGCCCTCGGAACGATTCAAATGAATCCCAACCCTCTGGCACTCTATCTTTTCACCCGGGATCCATCGGTGGAGAAAAGGGTCATTGCTGAAGTGCCATTTGGTGGAGGATGCATCAATGACACCTTCAGCCATGTGTTTAATGAAGAAATCCCCTTTGGTGGGCGCGGGATGAGTGGCATGGGTTCTTATCATGGTAAATATAGTTTTGAAACATTTTCTCATTTCAAAAGTGTTGTACATCGCAAAAACTGGCCTGATATTGCCATGCGATACCCGCCTTATAAAATCAAAAACAAAACCATGAGAAAACTATTTAAGATTGCCAGCTGGCTGGTTTAGAAACAAATAAACTGGTTTTCTTTTATACATGCTCATACATTTTTTTGGGGGATAATGTAATCTCTCTTGATTTGTTTTTAAGGGTACACTTAATATAGGATGGATGGTATTAAGGAAGGGTTGTAACATGTCTGCTCATCAATTTGGTATACAAACCCCCTTTCTGCTGAAGAAACAAGCTTCTTTATGGCGGTTATTGTTACGGGTCTATGGTTTTTTGCGACCCTATTGGAAACACACAGCAGGTGCTTACCTTTCTCTGCTCGGGATCTTAGCACTGAGTGCATCCATACCGCAGTTCATTCGCTGGATCATTGATACGGGGATTGAAAAAAATCAGCCACAGGTGCTCACCTGGTCAGTACTGGCTTTATTAGGGTTAACCCTGGTCAAAGGGGTGTTGAACTATTTTCAGGGGATTCTCAGTGAAACCGCCTCGCAAAATGTGGCTTATGATCTGCGTAATGAAATTCAGAAAAAACTGACACAGCTTTCTTTTTCGTTTCATGACACATCCGAAACTGGGGAATTACTCTCACGTGCTATTCAGGATGTGGAGCGATTACGCTTTCTAACGGGTAGAGCAACCATCCGTATTCTGGATGGTATTTTGATGATCATTGTTACCATGATCATTTTAATTGTTATGAATTATCGCCTGGGATTATTTGTATTGATCAGCATGCCGATTCTTATCCACAGAGCCTATTATTTTGGTTCGCGTTTTCGACCACTTTCCTTGATGATACAGAAGCAGGTGGCAAGGCTAACCACTGCAGTGGAACAGAATTTACGCGGAAGCCGGGTGGTCAAAGCATATGCGCAAGAGCCAGGTGAAATTGAACGCTTTGAAGAAGAAAACCAACGTTGGTTTGAATTGACCAGAAGCGCAGCCAGATTACAGGCTGTGAACGTACCGTTGATGTTTCTGTTATCGAATATAAGTATGGTGGTGATTGTCCTGTTTGGTGGGTATCTGGTGATTCAACAGGAATTGACCTTTGGTGTCTTGATCGCCTTTATCACCTACATGGGTCAATTGGTGGAACCTGTGCGCCGATTGGGGATCATCATCCCGGCTGTCGCCATTGCCAGTTCTTCTGCTGAGCGGGTGTTTGATATCCTGGATATGGTACCGGATGTAAAAGACGAGCCAGATGCACAGGCGATGTCAATTATGGATGGTCGTGTACGCTTCAACCAGGTTTCTTTCAGTTATGGTCAGCAAACCGTCTTGAGCGAGATCGATTTCGAAGTGCAACCCGGTCAGATTGTGGCGTTATTGGGTGCTACCGGTTCGGGCAAGTCCACAATTATCAGTTTGATCCCACGCTTCTATGACCCCACCGCCGGGAAAATTCTGGTGGATGGAAAAGATATTCGCCAGGCAACCCTGTTCTCTTTACGCAGCCAGATCGGCATTGTCTTACAGGAAACCACATTGTTTGCCGCCAGTATTCGGGAGAATATTGCCTTCGGGCAGAGTCATGCAACCGATGAAGACATCATTGCTGCAGCAACAGCAGCGCAGGCGCAAGAATTCATTATTCGCAGCCCCAAGGGATATGATACCTATGTGGGTGAACGGGGAATCACGCTTTCGGGTGGGCAGAAACAAAGGATTGCCATCGCACGGGTGTTGTTGATGAATCCAAGATTGCTGATCCTGGATGATGCCACTGCCTCGGTGGATACAGAAACTGAACATCTCATTCAAACCGCATTTGAAAACCTGATCAAAGGACGCACCACCTTTGTGATTGCGCATCGGCTGAGCACCGTGCGAAATGCGGATTTGATTCTGGTGCTGGATCACGGCCAGATTGTTGCACGCGGAACCCATGAGAGTTTGTTGAAAAGCTCCAAACAATATCTGGAGATCTACAATCGCCAGCTAAAAAACCAGGAGAGTCTCGCATGAGCTTCTCCATCGGATCATCATCAGTGGGCATGGGACCTCGTTCTGTTTTGGAACATTTCGGTGGTACACAACGCGAAGGCGAGATGTTCAACCGCGATGTGGTATCGCGCATGCTCCAATATCTGAAACCGTATCGTTGGAGGATGGTGTTTGCATTGATCCTGACGATTGTGGAATCAGGTTTGACCTTATTATCCCCGTACCTCCTGAAAGAAGCAACTGACAACCATATCCTGAAGGGTGATTTCCCGGGACTGGTGCGGATTGCCATTTACCTGGGTCTGACCTTCATCAGTCTGTATTTCGTGAGTTCGGCCCAACGCTATGTTGTCTCGTGGGTGGGTCAACGCATGCTGGCGAAATTGCGCAGCGATCTGTTCCGTCACCTGCAACGACTGCAACAGGGCTATCATGATCGCAACATCGTGGGTGTGACAGTTTCACGTGTGATCAACGATGTGGCTGAGATCAATGAACTTTTCTCCCAGGGTGTGATCACTTTGATCGGCGATCTGTTGGTCTTGATTGGCATCATCGTGGTGATGTTGACGATGAGTCCTAAACTGGCATTGTTAACTTTCATAGTCATTCCATTGATGCTGATGGCCACCTGGATATTCTCGCGTCAGGCAAAGAAAGCCTTCCGGGAAACCCGTTCCAAAGTGGCGGCTGTGGTGGGTGACCTGGCAGAGGATATCAGCGGGATGCGGGTAATTCAAGCATTTGCACAGGAGAAAGCATCTCAGGAACGCTTCGATAAAGTCAATGTGGAAAACCGCAATGCCTACATCAACGCGATGACCTTATCTTTTGTCTTCCTGCCATCGATTGAATTTCTGGGCATGCTGGCGACCGGTATTGTGTTGTGGTTTGGTGGTCGTTTCGTGATTTCAGAAGAGGTCACTCTCGGTGTGATGGTGGCATTTTTATCGTACGTCACGCGTTTCTTCAACCCCATTCAGGAATTAAGCCGCATGTATACCACCTTGCAATCCGCCATGGCCGGTGGTGAGCAGGTATTGAAATTACTGGATACACCTATTGAGGTGGCCGATGATCCGGAGGCCATCGAACTGGCAGAAGTGGTTGGCAAGATCGACTTTGAGCATGTGACTTTCCGATATCAGCAGGACACCCCAATTGTGCTGGATGATATCAGCCTGACGATTCCACCTCGTAAAATGGTGGCGATTGTGGGTCCAACAGGTGCTGGGAAGACGACCGTAGCCAACCTGGTTGCCCGCTTTTATGATGTCACAGAAGGCGCGGTGCTACTGGATGGGATCGATTTACGGAAAATCAAACAGCGCTCGCTACGGCAATTTGTGCGCATTGTCTCACAGGATCCTTTCCTTTTTTCACGAACCATTGAGGAGAATATTCGCTATGGTAAACCAGATGCCAGTGAAGAAGAAATCTTCAACGCTGCCAAAATGGCCAATGCGCATGGGTTTATCAGCAACCTGCCGGATGGATACCAGACCAGAATTCAGGAGGGTGGCGTCAATCTATCGGTGGGACAACGCCAGCTATTGACCATTGCCCGAGCGATTCTCACAGACCCGAAGGTATTAATTCTCGATGAAGCCACAGCCAACATCGATACGGTTACAGAGGTACTGATCCAGCAAGCATTGGAGAGATTGTTGTTTGAGCGCACCGCCATCGTAATTGCCCACCGCCTGAGTACTGTACGCAAAGCTGACTGGATTTATGTGATTGACCAGGGACGCATTCGCGAGCAGGGCACCCATGCCGATTTATTGGCACTGCAAGGCATGTATTACGATCTGCATGAGCGACAGTTTATGGGAGCGTGAGCGGAATCTTTATTGTTCAGATATCCAATCCTGCAAAAAAGGTTGGTACATGAACGGATTAAATTCTATAAAAGTGTATGTAGCCGCTTGATGCTGGATATAAGGATCATTAAAGAAGAACGCCTGGATTTCCTGCATGGAGGGTGCGCGTGCAATCACAATTCCTCCTGTTTTTGGATGCTTGGGTCCGGACATTAACAGCCAACCCTGATCATATCCCGTTTGTAGGAATTTTCTATGTTCGCTGACGATCACATCGATGATTTCAAGGG
>JACZIY010000785.1 GCA_014860845.1 Anaerolineaceae bacterium | reverse complement strand
CACAACCATTCCAGGGTGTATATATTGGGATAAAGATTCTGTTGCCGAAATGATAAAGGATAAATCAGGATCGCCAGTCTTTCGTAAAGGGGTTGGGACACAAATCGATACTGCATCCATTTCTCGTAAAACTGAAAAATCCGAGGTTGCATGCAACCTTTTTTCACCAATCAATTTCTTTACTTGTTCGGTTGGAACATCAATAATATAACTTTTACCTTTATTCAAGAGATCTACTTTTTCTTGAATCGGATCAATTCCAGTAACATCGAAACCAGCTTCTGCAAATACCACAGCTAAAGGTAGACCTACGTAACCCATTCCAAGTATGGCGATTTTTGCTTCTTTTTTCTCAAATTTTTCAATCAATCTTTGTTTTGTATTCATTTTTCCCTCATAGATTTTAAAATAATGACAATTGTGTTGGCGTGTCCTCATCGTCTTTTAATTCAACGACAATTGGATTGTACTTTTTGGAATCTTCTTCTTTGATTTTAGAATCAGTCTTAACTTGAGTGATATATTTCTTTAGTTTTGAAAAGTCGTCTAATAAAGTATTTTTTAAAGCCGGTTGATGCAATGCTGCTGCAGGATGATACATTGCAACCACATATCGTTGACCAATTTTTCGCATCATTCCATGAATTTGACTGATTTTTACCTGACCGAAAAATTTTGCCATTGAAAATCGTCCTAATGTGACGATAATCTCTGGATTTAATAAATCAATCTGTCGGTCCAGGAATTTTGAACATGCTTCCAGTTCTTCTGGTTGTGGATCACGATTTCCTGGTGGTCGGCATTTTACTACATTAGTAATAAATACCGTTTCTCTTCTTAATCCTGAAACCGATAATAATTCATCTAAAAATTTTCCAGCTTGTCCAACGAAGGGAATTCCTTGTTGGTTTTCATGGAAACCTGGACCTTCACCAATAAACATGATCTTGGCATTTTCAGGTCCAGCACCAGGAACGGATTTAATTCTTGAATGATGTAAAGTGCAATTTTGACACTTCGAAACCAGTAATCCAATTTCCGATAAACTATTCATCAATTCGAGTTCTCCTTTCTGGTGAAATTAGATGTAAATTGATAATCCAAAAGATATTGTTCATAAAAATTAATATCCAATATGGGAGCGCTCATTAAGATAGCTGTTTCTCCATTATCACGATAATAATTTTTCCTTTCACCATCAATTG
>JACZIY010000784.1 GCA_014860845.1 Anaerolineaceae bacterium | reverse complement strand
AGTCTGGAGCTATACATTGAAGATAACCCTGTAATTGATAGGTTTTATCATTTTTTGGATGCAGAGAGAAAATATCACAGGAAATCACTTGCCACTATTATCCAGGATGGATCTAGAGCAGATGCACTTCTGAAGAGCAATGGAGTGGAGAAGACGAATGTTCTTCATTTGCCCGTCTCTGCAAAAGGGAAAGCAATTCGAGATAAGTCAGGATTTCTGCAAAAAAAGTTAAATATCGACCAGAATAAGAAAATCATTTTGTATTTTGGTGGATTAGATAAAACCAGATCTATTTCACAGATTGTGGAAAGTGCTAAATATCTCGATGATGGAGTTGTGTTAGTTTTACATGGTTTCGGGCCAAAAAGATATATAAAGCATTTAATTTCAATCGCTGATAAGAGTAAAGTCATTTTCTCATTTGATTTCGTCCCGGAGGCTGAAATATTGAACTTGATTTCTTCCGCGCATATCGGTATTGCCCTTTATAAAACATCGAATGCCAACGATAGACTGGTAGCATTTTCTTCCAGTAAGATAGCGTATTATACGCAGTGCGGAGTACCAATAATTGCTTTTGATACAGAGAGTTTCAGGGAATTAGCTAATTCTTATCAATGCGTGGAATTGATCAATACTTTTAATGAAATACCTTATACGGTACGGAAAATTCTAGGAAATTATGATTTCTATCGGGAAGAATCCTTCTCTGCTTACCAAAGATTCTACAACCTGGACGATAATTTTTCCAGGTTAATTAGAGAGCTTGAACAGACAGTGAATAACTCGCTTCCAACTGTAGATGCCTATTAGGCAAGTCGTTGTGAGTAATGTCCGCATTTGTTATCATTTCTGACAACCTGCACTCTATGGCTAAAGGAAACTTTTTAGGTCCTGATAATAAGTATGATTTTCATCGGTCGTTTAATCATCAATCCATAAGCCATACTACCTAAATTCAAGAATGGTTTATGGATCCAAAAATGATGGAATTAATACAAATTTTGGTTAAAACATTGTAGGGTGTAATTGTTTTCATTTACAGCCATTTTTCTACCCAGGAATGTTCCAGGATCCCAATAAAAAAAGGTATATTACTTGAGCTCAGATAACATACTCTATCGCCGTCAATTCATCCTTGGAGATCACCCCATTCTGGATTTTCCGGAATGGAAATCGATCCCGTTTGGTCCCCTTCACCTGACTGTTCACCCAGACCTTGACACTACCTTTGTTAAGGGAACCGTGGGTGAATTCCTTCTACTTGGTTTTGCCTTAAATCATTATCGACCAGAGGCAACCAATAAAGAACTGATGGAAGAAATGGCTGAAACCTGTCATGGATTCGACGAGTTACTCGAATATAGCCGTGACCTTTGTGGAAGATATATTATTGTTTATAACATTCCGGGAGAGATAGGGCTGTTGAATGATCTCATCGGATCACGTTCAGTGTACTACTATATTCATCAGGAAGCCATTTGGTGTGCTTCTCAACCAAGTATGCTTGCTGTCCTCTTAGGGATTGATGAAGACCGATCACCGGAAGTTATGGAGTATGTTGAAAAAGATATGTTTGCGAGTGGGGAAGGATGTTGGATTGGGGACGGTACAAAATTCATTGGCATAAAACATCTGCTTCCCAATCATTATCTTGACCTTATTTCAAAGAAATCAGTGCGATATTGGCCAACATGCCCAGTTGGTAACCTTGATCTGGAGAGCGCTTCGAGAAAAAGCGCAGAAATATTAGAAAACACCATACAAAGTGCAACAAATCGCTTTGAAATGAGTATGGCGGTTACATCAGGATGGGACAGCAGGTGCATGCTTGCTGCAACGAGGAAAATTAGTTCTAAAGTTTATTATTACATCCAAAAATACGGGGAAATGACAGAAAACCATCCTGATGTCACGATACCGAAAAAACTAGCAAATAAGCTTGGTTTTCCTTTCCACACCATAAAATGTGAGGATTATCAGGATGATGCCTTTGATGCCATGTTGAAGAGGAATGTCTTCTTAATTCATAATCCTGAAAAGAAGGTCTTATATAGAAACTTCTTTCAGAACTTTCAGGGTAAGGTGAACGCATCCGGAAACATCAGCGATTTAGGAAGGGCCATTTATGGCATTGATCCAGTGGATGATATCACCGACCTGCTGAGGCTTGTCAATCTGAACGGCAGTGTGTACGCAGAGGACTCGCTCAAAGATTGGTATGCTGAAGCAAAACTATGCTGCGAAACCCTAGGTTTTAATTTACGAGATCTGTTTTTCTGGGAGCAGGTATTGGGGAACTGGGGTTCTATGTTTGCAGCAGAACTGGACATTGCCATTGATGAGTTCTACCCATTTGGTACCCGCCGACTGGTTGAGACAATATTAGCAGTTGATGAGAGGTTAAGGCCATGTTCAAACTCAAAAGTCCACCGAAGGATAATAGAATTGCTCTGGCCCGAACTCCTTTCTGAGCCTATCAATCCCATTAGCTGGCGAAAGCGTTT
>JACZIY010000783.1 GCA_014860845.1 Anaerolineaceae bacterium | reverse complement strand
GCATCCCGAATAGCATCCAGTGCCCAGCGCAATTCATATCCAGCACTTTCCATGATGGCTCTGGCCATGTCAGCACGGGTGTGATTGAAATCCAAACCGATAAATCCACCGCGACGAGTCGTAGCCGGATCAGCATGTCCACCTGTCATCGGTAAAAAGAACAGCTCCTGGTTTGGGCTGGTTTGAAGAATTTCCTGGTTCAGGCTGGTGAATCTGTCCTGCCGGTTGATTGATTCATCCAGACTCTGCCAACCCCGATTCAACCACCATTCCAGTGATGCACCTAATCCACCCAGGGATTGCGAAAGCGTCCAGCGTTGGGGATAGGCATGGAAATTTAGATCCAAAGTGGATGGCAATTTCTCCAATTCTGGAGATGAAAGAATGCCAGTAAAGACCCAGGCAGTACCACAGGCTAACAAAAACGATCCTGGATTATTGATCCCTAATCCCAGGGCAGTTATTACCTGATCATGACCGCCATTCACCAAAATTGTTTCAGCATTTAATCCAGTTAGCGCTTGAATTTCCGGTTTAATCCTACCAATAATCGTTCCGGATGGTTGCAGGTGTGAAAGCATATCAGGTGTAATGCCAGCCAATTCACATAATTCCTGGCTCCACTTCCCGGTTCTAATATCCACCAGCTGCATACCACCTGCATTCGAAGGATTCGTCACAAATTCTCCGGTCAATCGATAAGCAATGAAATCATTCACTGAAAAATAATGTTTTGCCTTTTGGAACACTTCCGGATTTTGCAATCGTAACCACGCAATGGTAGGTAAAGGCAAGCCGGAAAACAAAGACCAACCGCTTAGTGATCTCACCTGCTGCTCTAGGCCACTCTTTTTCCAATCTGATATCTGTTTTTCGGTGCGACCATCCAGCCAGGTGACAATTGGATAAACTGGTTCACCCAAATGGTCAGCCGGCAACAATGATCCACTTTGCACCGCCATACAAATAGCGCGTATGGCAAATTGATTCCCGCTTTGATCCACAATTTCACGCAGCACTGATAAAACAGCTTGCCAGACTTCTTCTGGATCCTGCTCCACCCAACCAGGTTCTGGTGACCGATTATGATATGGATTGGAACCTGCTCGTGCTATTTCCTGCCCATTCAGATTAAATAGAACAGCCTTGGTTGAAGTTGTACCAACATCCAGACCCAATAAAGCTTCGATCATCCAACATTCCTAAAAGAAATAATCATGATTTAATCGACCACCACTCCTGCTCGTAAAAACAACTCTCCGCAGACCTTTCTGGCGCGTGCCAGCATGGCTTTTTCATCTGTGAATAAAATTTCTTTTGAGCGCATGAGGATTTTTCCGTTCACGATCACTGTGTCCACATCCCGGTTGCTGGCATTATAAACCAGGGCAGATGCTACTTTATGCACCGGCATCGCCATAGGCGTATCCAGATCCACCAGAATTAGATCCGCTTTTTTGCCTTTTTCCAATGATCCGATCTGATCCGGTAATCCAAAGGCGGTTGCGCCGCCCCGACAGGCCATCCAGAGTACATCTTCTGGCAAAAGCACCATTGCATTCAGTGTATTGACCTTGTGCAGTAAAGCCGTTGTTTTCAGCACCTCGAGCATATCCTGATTATTATTACTACCAGGTCCATCGCTCGCCAGAGCAACGGTGATCCCGCGTTTCAGCATTTCCGGAACACGAGCCACGCCGGATGCCAGATACATATTACTGACCGGGCAATGCACCACCAGCGCTTTGTGTTTCTCTATGAGATCCATTTCAAAATCTTCCAACCAGACACTATGTACCAGTTGCATATGCGGACCCAACACACCCAGATCAGCCAGCCACTCAATATGGCGTGACCCGCGTGCTTGCAGGTTCATTTCAACTTCTGTACGGGTCTCTGCAACATGAATATGGGTACCTGAACCCCATTCATCGGAGATTTTATGGGTCACACACATGGTATCGTCTGTACAGCCCCAGGGGATGAGTGGACCAAACTCGACACGGATTCTTCCATTGCCGTTTACCTGCCATTTTTCCCTTAAACGAGTCGTTTCAGAAACAATGCGTTCCTGGTCTTCCATGAAAGTGGGATGATAGTTCATATCCGCCCAACCCCGTGCCAACAAAAACCTTACCCCGCTTTCCTCTGCTGCCTGGCAAACCCCATCATCATTGAAGGGATCGGTGTGAATGTATTGATGGTCAATCACAGAGGTTGCGCCACCACGAATATTCTCCATTAAACCCACCATGGCTGCCACATAGGCTTCTTCGGGGGTCAATGCTTTGGCAACTGGCCAGATGGCAGCTGCCAACCATTCCAGCAAGGGTTTATCGTCTGCTAATCCACGTATGAATGTCTGAAAAAGGTGGGTATGCGCGTTGACCATACCCGGCATAACCGCCATATTGTCTGCATCCAGAACCTGGTCAACATGTAGATATGCGTCGGGGGGATCACCAGCACCTACATCAACAATGAGATCATTTTCAATCAGAACATAACCCTGTTTGAAAATCTGTTTTTCGTCATTGAGAGTGATCACGGATCCATTTTTGATTAAGATTGTGCTCATATGGAACACCTTTCTATCTATGTAAATTCACAAAGTTTTCGTTTCTAGGATCGAATTCTATTTACCGGGCTCAGATGTTCAATATCATTAATTAAGCCATCCAGAATTGGTTCAAATTGGTCTGCCAATTGCGGGTCTGTCCAAATTCGTAAATTACTATCCAATAACAACAAGGCTGATTGCGCAGTTCCGGTCAAGAGATTGATACTCATTTCCAGATCGTCTTTCACGCGTTCATTGACCAGGCTGCGGAAATCCTGCAATGTTTGGGCAGCCAGGATGGATAACTGGCTGATGCGTGCTGGAAATTCACATAATAATCGTTGACCCTGCATTTCTTCTCCAGCATTACGAAGAGAAACCAGAAGCCCAATCGCATTCGCGTCCTGATCGCAGATATCCAGGAGCTGTTCCTGGACACTTGCCAATTGATCGAGCTTGGCCTTGTAAGCTGTGCTATTTTCATCTAAAAAGCGCTGGGTATTGCGAATACAGGCAAATCCCAATGAAACAGCAGAGACAGCAGCATTGGATATTACTGCGCCTGCCATAGCATGATTCTGAAAACTGATTTCGTGGTTGAATTCTTTTACGCTCAGATCTGTAATTTGATTTGTCATACGTTCCTCCACTCGCAAACGGCCATCCAGCCGTGCACCTGTTTCCTGTGTGATACCACCTTGATCGATAATACATTTCACCAATTCACGCCGCATAAAATAGTCGGATTCAAAATGGTTAATATCATGGATATTCAATAGATCACATCCCAAAGACTGATCATGGCAGTTTTCCCAATTGCCAGCCAGTTCACGCACAAAACTGGTGGTTGCCATTAGAAATTCATTTCCCAGTTGTTCTTCTAATGCAATTCCACAAACCTGGATTTCTTGTATTTTGGTTTCTGACCGGGTTTTCCCAAACTGAACGGTGTAACGGATCTCATTACTGAATTGTAGAAAACCGCGTTCGGTGTTGGGCTCCCCTGGTAAATCAATTCGTTTGGCATTATCGTGAATCAGATCACGCAATTGCCAGCCGGTTAGCCGATAAAAGCGAATTGTATCGGCAAAAGGCATCACATTAAACCAATCACCATAAGTTAGTTGCCCACCCACATCCAGACCACGGCGAACGCAACTTGAATCAATCATGGCCATATCCGCCATTTGCCCGGCTTTCCTTAATTGCTTCACCATGCCATCTGTGATGAAGTTAGCCAGGGCCAATTCACCTGAAGCAAAAGTGGAGCGCACATAATCCGTGCTCAGTTTTGAATCGTCCCCCACATTACCGAGTATGCGTGCAAAATAACTGCGCGCCCGGTGAATTAAAGGTTTCATGACTTTTTGTTCGAGTAAGTGATCAACCGGTATTGTTTCGGTCGGAGTCAAACGAACATGTGCCACAGCAGCGGATTTTTGACGAATGCGTAAATCGACTCTGCCAAGATATCTTCCCAGAGAACCTGCCTGCACGATCGGAATCCCATTCACGATATTGTGAGGATTGAGACCCTGATGATTCAATTCATTGTGCGAATGTCCACCCACAATCAGGTGGACTCCAGCGTAGGGGAGACTCTTCGCCAGCTCCACATCCCCTGCTTCGGCAGTGATGGCTGAAGTCGCTTCCAGGCTGTATCCCAGGTGAGTCAATAATATAATCACATCACATAACGGCCGGATGGCGGGCAATATATTTAAAGCTGTCTGAACCGGATTATGGATTCGGCTTTCCTTTTTGCTAATTTTGTATTCAGCGGAAGTTGCCAACCCAATGATTCCAACACGAATCCCTTTGATCACCATCAAAGCTGCGGGAAAATACAACCCTTGAAGTGCAGGGCAATCAGTCAGGTTAGCTGCCAGAATGGGAAATTTTGCATCATTTTGAATGGATTGTTTCAATACATCAATACCCATATCAAAATCATGATTACCTAACACGGATAGATCTATACCAGCTGCAGAATATAAGCGATAGCTGGCATGCACCGGATTGGACTCGAAGGTATCGTCCATCAGCTCATCAAAGACAGTCCCGATGCAATCATCGCCTGCTGATAACGTTAAAACCGCGCGAAATGGATCATTCTCCACTTTCGATTGTTTTTCACTGATCTGGTAAGCCATCCGGGTGAAGACCGGTTCGTCTCCATCGGGAGTAAAACGCACCAGATGACCATGTACATCGTTGATATGATAAATGGTGAGAAAAAAATCGTTATTCTTTAATGCAGGTAATGGTTCCGGAAGTGTAACCCCTTCATCAGGAATAATTTCTTCAATCAAACCAGCGGTTGGATCACCCGTAAATAAATACAGTTCACGGTCGGATGCATTATTGGGATTGGGATATCCTTTTTGCAGCCTTAATCGACCCTTTTCTGTATTTATTATGTTTTTTTGAACCAACAAACAGCTCCTACCAAAAATTGTTACAAATTAAATTTTTTGCCTATCCCTTAACTGCACCTTCAACCATAGCCCGGAAGAAAGTCTTTCTTGTGAATAAAAACAAAATAATAATTGGAGCGCAAATTACTAAGCAGGCGGCTGCCAGGACTTGTAGATTGATAATGTTCTGACTGAGAAAATCGTACAAACCAAACATGGCTGGTTTATATTCATTCTTAGTCACTAATAGGTACGCAACAATAAATTCGTTCCATACATTCACAAAAGTCATCAGGAAAATAGAAATTAATCCCGGGATAGCCAAAGGCATGGTGATTCGGAACATAGCACCCAATGGAGAACAACCTTCTATCAATGCTGACTCTTCCAATTCTCGTGGAATTGCGTCAAAGAAGCCCTTGGTAATCCAAACACTGATAGGAAGATAAAAACCAAAGTAAACAAAAATCAAAAAGAGTCGATCATCAAAAAAATCTAAATTCTTTCGCATGATGATGCTCATTTGATACAATGCCAGCATATTGGTGATGAGAGGAATTCCTGTGACAGCGTAAATCGCCGTCATCAACAAATTGTGACCCTTAAACCGGTACCTTGAAAATGCAAATCCTGACAAACTCGCCAGGAGTGTAACCCCTAATGCTGATGAAAAAGCGTACATCATTGTATTGGGAATATAGGTTTTAATCAAATTACCCGTTAATTTAAACCCTAACAATGCATTTTCATCCGGTTTCGGTGCAAATACACGTTGATAACCTTCCGTAGCCCAACGGCATGCACTCCACTCGAAATTCTTCTCCGGTGTATCACAGGGGAAAAAAATAGGAGGTTTGCGGGTGATATCCGCCTGTTCTTTAAATGAGATCGTGATTGTGGTCAGGATCGGAAAAACCGCAAAAAGGCAGACTATAATGAGAGCAAGGTTTACCAGTCTGGCTTCCCAGGCACGCCTAGTTAAATAATGTGATTTGGGAACACTCATTTTATTTCTCCCTCTCATGTAGTCTGGTAACACGCAGCACCATAAAAATTAAGAACCAATTGAATACTGCTATTATCATCGCTAGTGCAGCAGCCCTTCCAAAACGAAGTTGACCCCATCCCAACACATACAGAAAATAACTTAATACATAGGTTGCCGTACCAGGACCACCTCCTGTAAGGCTGAACACCATTCCGACCCCATTCATACCACCAAGAATTAAGTTGAATAATGCAACAACCATGGTTGGTAAGATTAATGGTAAAGTGATGTGTCTTATTACTTGTAGTGTATTTGCACCATCAATATGTGCACTTTCGATCACCTCATGCGAGATGGTCTGTAACGACGCTAAAATCAGTAATGTAATAAAAGGTAAAGCACGCCATGCGGCTGCCAAAATCAAAAAGATCATGGCAGAAGACGGAGGAAATGGAAAGTTTCCCAACATGGAAGCTGGACGAGAATCCGTCAAAACAGAAATACCTTGTTCAGCTAAGAAACCTGAAAATAAACCGTAGTCTGGTGTAACCAACAATCGAAATACCAGACCAGCGATAATATCGGCAATAATCCATGGAATAAAAAGAACAGTGACATACAATCCTGTCATCGGAACATTTCGCTTTAGTAAATTAGCAATGATAAATGCGAGGGTTAGTGTTAACGCCACATAACCAATCAGGAAGGTTATTGTATGTCCAATACTCTCTGGGAAAAGCCCAGCATTTACGAGCTTTTCAAAATTATCAAAACCAACATATTCCCAGGAGGCTCCTTTCCGTTCCTGTAAACTAAGCCACATGGTGTAGAATGCTGGATAAACCTGAATTACAAGTATTACAATTAATGTCGGAAGGATCAACCAAAATGGCAAAGACTTCCGTATTTCAAAACGCTTAAGAAATTGAGAAGGATTCTTTTGCATCATTTCACCTTTCTTTGGGTGAGCTCGAATAAATTACCGAAAACGTTGAAATGTACACCATTAATAACAGAAGCTGTAATTTGGTCATAACCAAATTATCCCGACCATGTGACAACTGAAGTATGGTCCTTTGATAACAAACTCGAAAAAGATCCCTAAAAGCAAGTTTGGTTATCTTATTTCAATGATTTGGTTTTTAAGGTCTGAAGGTGAGAAGGTTTGAGCCTTCTCACCCTCAAGTTTCTATCTGCGAGAAGTAATCAGACGAGGTAATTAATTATTGTTGTATTCATCCTGAACTTTTTGTAGTTCAGTAGCAATATCAGCAGTCTGATCTTCCTTGATCAATTTGTAAATTACATTCATGATCATTTCACTGGCTTCATCAGGTCGCTCTAAGTTCTTTACAGCCATCACACATTTAGAAGCATTGATTGCTTCAGCTGCCTGTTGGAAGAATGGTGTTTGTAGATCGGGGTGTGCCTGAACGGAGACCAATGCTGGAAAACCAGCTCCTGGACCTAAAACGTATTTGACATACAGTTCCTGATCGGTCATTAACCAATTGATGTAATCATAGGCAGCTTCCAAATTTTCAGCGCCAACAGGAATTCCGAGGCCTTGAACATCAATATTACAACCAGGAGTCTTTCCTTCTGGGGCGAACATGGGGCGCAAAACAACATCGCCAGCAGCAATCGCGTCAATCATATCCTGTTCCGAACCGGTTTCGTATTTAGTTCCATCCGGAGCGGTCAATGGATTGATGTAGCGATATCCGAATAAACCGGTTGGGAATGCACCAGCGGAGGCATCTTTGAAGGAATCTTCTTCGATGAAGCCACCAGCGAATACGGTATCGGGACTGTAGCCTTTCATAACAGTGTCACGAATAAAGGCAATAGCTGCGACATTTTCCGGGGTATTGAGCAGCATGGAACCATCTGGGGCTTCATAACCACCACCGAAGGAAGCGAGTACAGAATAAAGGCCTCGTTTGGAACCACTACCACCATATTGTGTGTTGCCAAAATATGCCCAGGCATACAAGCCTTCTGCTTTGAGACGTTCAGCTTCGACATAGAACTCGTCCACAGTGGTTGGGAAGCCATTCGGATAGCGATCTGCCCATACATAAGTCAGGTATGGTCGTTCTGCAGTTGGAACGCAGTACAAATTCCCATCGAGACCACGGCATGTATCCAATGCACCTGGTTCCATATCAGCGAACCAAGATTGTGCTTGCATCCATTCGGTTAAATCCATTAATGCGCCATTATTAACATAGGTTGTTACCTGAGCACCACCTAATTCGACAATGTCCGGTACATCACCACCAGCAATCACTGCAGCAACCAATTCAGCAGTCATTTTATCCCAGGCTTTTGGGACATTTTCCCAGTACCATTTTCCATCGAAGGCCTCATCAAACAACGGGATATTATCACGTAACCATTGGTTACCTACACGTTCGTCACTGGCAGGGTCTTCATTGTTCTGGTCATATTGGAACCAGGTGACTAATGCGACTTCTTCCGCAGGAGCAGCCGGTTCAGCCGGAGCTGCCGGTTCAGCAGGGGCAGCCGGTTCAGCGGGGGCAGCTGGTTCAGCAGGGGCGGCCGGTTCAGCGGGGGCAGCAGGTTCTTCAGCAGCTGGTGAACATCCAACCAATCCTACTGTGAAAACGACCAACATCAGAGCGGTCAACAA
>JACZIY010000782.1 GCA_014860845.1 Anaerolineaceae bacterium | reverse complement strand
GATCCCCTTTCGATAGGAAATACTCTTCATCAAGCCAAGAATGGTGCAGGAATCACCCCATTCCAGGCTAAAGTCAGCATCTGAGAGAATGCCTTTTTCATGGCATTCCATCGCAAATCCAATCACCTTACCGGTTGAAATGGTATCCAGACCCAGTTCATTACAGAGATAATTTCCCTCAATGATGACATTGACATCATCATTCCAGACTACAGGTCCCAATGCATCGGTGGTCTCATATTCAGGCCCTTCGGTGTGAATGAGACCTTCAGACCCTTGTCCTACTGATTCACAGGAACATTGCACCGGGCAGAAACGGCAGCCCATTCGTTTGGTTCGATATTCCTTCAAAGCAGTTCCATCCATCTTGTCGATGAAAGGTACCTGCCCTAATTGATGGTTCTTGGCAGGTAGATCACCACTGATATTTTTGATACGCATCAGAAAAACTGTACCGGTGTCGATCAATCCCTGCATCTTTGGGTCTTTACGCAGGTGTTGGTTCAGGCGTTTAATTTCTTCACGCAGTTCGGGACTACTTTGTCCTTTGGAGGATGCTTTAACATGTACGGCTTTCAGCTTTTTGGATCCCATCACAGCCCCTGGACCCCCACGAGCGGCGGCACGGCCATAATCATTAATAATGGACGCGATACGTACAAGATTCTCACCAGCTGGTCCAATACAGGACACACGGCCATTGGCTCCGGTTGGTGTTCCTGCTCCTAACAAAATATCCTGTACTTCTCCGGTGCGTTTTCCCCAGAGATGCTCAGCATTTTCCAGGGAAATGGACGCGTCAGTGATCTTGAGATAGACCGGGGTGGGGGAAATCCCAGAGAAAACCAGGGCATCATAGCCTGCCATAGCCAATTCTGGCCCAAATCCACCACCAGAATTAGCATAACCATATCCATCAGTGGCAGGTGATTTAAAAGTCACGTGGTAGCGTGATGCAGACGGCCAGGGAGTACCACTGAAGAATCCATTGGTAACAATCAAATAATTCTCTGGTCCAAACGGATCAATCCCGGGTTGTACAAGATCATATAAATATTTAGCCCCTAATCCACGTCCTCCCAAATATTGTTGGAGAAGTTCCGGATTTGTTTCTTCCACCCGGATTACACCGGTTGTCAAATCTATCCATGCAGTTTTCGCCATTTTTTCCTCAATTGATTAGGATTTATAATCACCGATTATGAAGTGATTCTCGTGAATGATGAGTCTGATTTTGAACCACTTTTGATTATAAAAGGAGTAATCAGGATACCATTAATAAAGTGGAGTTTGGTTGAAAAATTAAATTTTCTATTTACGATTCTACAAAATCCTGTCCATCTGTCAAGTGTCATTTAACTTAATTTCAGTCACAAAGTACAAAAATGACTGATTTTTGTAGAAATTACGGAAAAATGGATAATTGAACCGGGTTCATGCAACGACCTGGTTTATTGGGTTGATAATTTTTTGCTTGACGGATCAGGCAAGGTGGGGTAAAATTCTCATCGTTCAATAAACGATGCGGGGTAGAGCAGAGGTAGCTCGTCGGGCTCATAACCCGGAGGTCAGTGGTTCGAATCCGCTCCCCGCTACTAAGAGACAACCAGAGTCCGTCGGGCTCTGGTTTTTCGTTAGACCGGCGCACTGCGGTAGACATTTTTCCAAAAATGGAGGAATTTCTCATGAACCGTAGTTCGCCGGGTACGTCAAAATCTAAAGTTCCACTTTCATTAGCCAAAGTGACCTGCCCCCAAGATATGTACCAGGAATTATGGTACTCCGAAAAAGTGAATCTGTAAAGCTGCTGGCATGATGGTTATGGGATTCGGGGGACGGTAACCGAGTGAACTGTGTGGGCGGATATGGTTATAGTGCCAACGCCACTATTCGATGAGCACCTCGGCTTCTTTGATGGAGTAAAAGATTTCACCGTTCAGCAGTTCGTCACGTATCTTGCCATTGAAGGACTCGATGTACCCATTCTCCCAGGGACTGCCTGGTTCAATATACAGCGGTTTGACCCGTAAGATCGATAACCAATGCCTGACCTTTTTGGCAGTGAATTCAGACCCATTGTCTGAGCGGATATGGACCGGTACACCTCGTTCCAGGAAAAGCTCAAACAGTACTGCGATCACATCGCGATGGTTCATACGGCGGCCTATGCGTACGGCAAGACATTCACGAGTGTATTCATCGATCACATTCAAGATCCAATATTTCACTCCGTTATGGGTCCGGTCCTCCATGAAATCATAACTCCAAACGTGATTGGGGAAACGTACTACCGAACCATCATTGAGCCATAATCTCCCTCTTTTCGGCTGTTTTTGGGGTACCTTCAAGCCTTCCTCTCGCCAGATGCGTTCTACCCGCTTGTGGTTCACATGCCAGCCTTCATTGCGCAGCATTCCCGTGATCCGACGATATCCATAGCGGCCATATTCACCGGCGACTTCTATGATGCGTGCCCGCAGTGCTTCTTCATCTTCCCCCGCACTTTTGCAGTAACGCTGGGTTGAGCGTGGTTGTTCCAGCGCCCGACAGGCTTGCCGTTCTGATACCCCCATCTTCCCGGTGATGTATGCGATCATCCGGCGTTTGCTGTCAGGCGCTATTATTTTTTTGAGATCGCTTCCTTCAAAATGGCATTATCCAGTGAATGATCTGCCACCAGGCCTTTCAAACGCGTGTTTTCCCGCTCCAGCTCTTTGAGTCTCTTCGCCTGGGTGGTATCCAATCCCCCATATTCCTTTCGCCATCGATAATAGGTTTGTTTGCTGATCTTCAGTGTTTTGAAGATCTCTTCCAATGTTTTTCCCTGGCTGAGCAGTACTTCTGCTTCCCTCAGCTTATTGACAATTTGCTCCCCTGTCAGTCGTGTTTTGCTGGCCATGCCTGACCTCCTTTTCTTGTTCCAGTCTCATTATAGCTGGATCAGTTTTTGGGGGGCAGGTCAAAGGTTCAATGTCTTTGTATGGTAAAAGTCTAACACAACTGCAAGACTAACTTAACATGTGGTAAATAGATTGGAGGCACGTCATCTTCGAGTGCGTTGAGTGTATGAGAGGAAATGAGGAACTCTCAGAGTTTATAGAACATCATCCGGTCGAACTTCCTTGCCAGTTGCAGCGGATTGGAGTGCTGCAAGTGTGAACTGCAACACGGCTTTCCCGGTTGGTCCATCCAACCTAGGTTGTCCACCAGTTTTGAGATTGTCAATGAAATCGTGCGTGGTAGCGATAAAACTGTCATGCCATTCAACCCCTTCCACCGGTATCGGAAGTGTTTTTCCATCCTTGAAGAGCATCAATTCCGGCAGGTCAATTGTGCGCGCGGTATAACGATTGATGAATAAGACCCCTTTATCACCGATTACTTCGATTCGATCGTCATCCGCGTAATAATCAGAGATAATCCGCATTTTGGGTGTGTATTCGATATCAAGGTTGCCATAGCAACGAGGAGCCTTGTATTGAAACTGAATCATTGCAGGTGCATCGACCTTCACCAGTCCACCGGTATTCTCCGCAGGTGTACGATCAATCCAGGCGAAGACTTTCTCCACTGGACCTCCCAGGTAGTACCCAAGGGAAAAGAGGTGGTAGCCATGGTCAAAAACCAGTGGACCACCTCCACATTGTTTCTCGTTTATGCGCCATAACCAGGCAGATAAAGGTACATCCCAGGAGGTTTCAGCGGTTCCGGTGTTGATGTGCATACGTACCGCGCGCACCTCCCCAATCTCGCCAGCATCAATCATTGCTTTGGCGCAAACTGCGGGAGCGTAGAATACAAAGGTCTCATAGACCCGCAGGATAACACCAGCTTTATTTGTGGCATCGATCATTTGGTCCGCTTCGGCTGCTGAGAGTGCCATGGGTTTCTGAACAGAAATGTGTTTCCCCGCTTGAGCCGCCAGAACGGTCATCGGGCAATGTAGATTATGGGGTGTCAGTAGTTCCACCACGTCGATCTCTTTATCTTCCAGTACCTGTTGGTAATCAGTGTAGACCTTTTCCACCTCCCACGCTTTGGCTTTCTTTTTAGCGTGAGCCTTGTTCGGATCGCACACAGCTGTAATGACAGCATCATCCCGCCCGCGGTATCCCATCTGATGCAGGTCTGAGATCCTGCCGCAACCCACTATCGCTACCTTTATTGGTGTCATAAATGCTCCCTCAGTGTGAACCTATTGATTCGTCTTCTCTGCGTCCATTTTTTCAAGGCGTGCACGCACCTCTGCGTGACCTTTGCGGGTGATCGGGTATTTGAACAATAATGGAAGAGCGATGAAGATACACACTGCCGGGATGATTCCGAAGAAGAGGCGAATCCCCAAGAGGGCATGGCTGGTCTGGGCAACATTTGCTACATACCCGAACCCGGTGAGCATCCAACCGACACCAGCCAATGCCAGGGCTTCGGAGATCTTGGTTGCCAATCCCCACACCCCGTAATAGACACCGCTGCGGAACTTCCCGGTTTCAACCCGGTCATAATCAGAAACGTCAGCGATCATTGCCCAGGGAAAGACCCAGTTCGCGCCAAATCCAAAACCAGCCAATACCATAATAGGGTAGATGAAGGCGGTTGGGCGATTTGGCAGGAACCAGAGCGACAACAACGCCACAGCTCCAAGACCCATCCCAATAGCATAGGCAGGACCCTTATCCATTTTTTCTGAGATCTTTTTCCAGAAAGGAAGTGAGATCGTAACGCAGATGAGCATTATGCCCATGGCGAGTGAGATCATATCCTTCATCAATAACTGGTACTCGATAAAGTAAGCCATTAATGTTTTGGCAAAGGCAAAAGATATATTCACAATAAAGTACACAACAAATAGGTACACAAATGGTCGGTTTTTAAAAACAGCCTTAAACGATTTAAGTGGATTGGATTCTCCCTTCGATTCAATTACATTTTGGCGCTCGCGGAGACCTCCAGCAGAGATCAGAAGAGCAATAGCAGCCAAAGCGCCATATACGATGCCTATGAATCCATATCCGGTACGCTGGACTGCGAATAAACCCACAATCATTGGTGTGAGGGCAGCACCCAGCAGGTATGCTGGTGTGGCGAGCACCATGCGGTAGACCGTAAGGCTGCTGCGCTCATCATAATCATCGGTCAGCTCCGAAGTTAAAGCATAATAAGGCACATTGGTCATGGTCCAGAGCGTGTCAAAGAGAATGAATGTACCTGCAATCCATACAAAGGTCATCACCTGGCTGAGACCCGGTGGAACAAACCACAATAATGCCACAGAAATGCCAAGGGGGATTGCCCCAAATAGCATATAGACACGCCGCTTGCCTATTTTGGATTTTGTCCTATCAGTGAGCCAGCCGAAAAGTGGATCATTGATGGCATCCCAGATCTTACCAATCAAGAGAGCACTGCCTGCCAGTGCAGGGAGAATCAAAGCAGCATCGGTAAAAAATTTCATCAGGAAAAACTGAATTGCGCTGTTTACAGTTGCATTCCCAATATCACCGATCCCATACAGCCATTTGGTTCTTGCCTTCAGTTTTTGTGACAGTGCCCCGTTTGCCATGTTCTCCTCCTAGTCAAATGAATGAATGATTTTCGATAAATCATGACCCCGATTACTAAAGTCGTTAAGAACTGATCTGAATATCGGATACTCCAGAGCGGGTTTTGTCACGGAAGTCGGTAAAGAAAGAAGTATTTCCGCAAAGGATTTGTGTGTTGCAGATGAGATCTCATTCAAGATTTGCCGTGAGATGCGCTGAGGTTCTGACCGATGCGCTGGGAAACCAGTACCGCTATCTCTAGTGAATAATTCATCAAAGATCATGTTGAGATTGATCTCGCCTGCCCAACCGTAACCCTGGTTGAGTGCTAATGAAATACAATTCCCATCATTGATCCGAGAAAACAACCAGGCATCCAAAGGAGAAAGGATGTGTCCGCACACTATCCCCGGGTATTGCAGCACCGAATTGAGGTACCCTAATCCGGTTCCACATCCGCCCACCACAAAATCCACAGCTTTCAGATGAAGAAGCAGCGCTGACATCAACCCAGTGTGAATGTACTGCAATTGAAGTGTGTCTTCCGAGGATGTATTCCCCAGGTTAAATAATTCGTGACCGCGTCCCTCTAGCGCACGCAGGATATCAGCATTTTTCGCAGCAGCACTAATTTCATTAATTACGGCAATTCTCATCGCTCCTCCATTGTTTACTTTTTCCTGGCTAGTACCCGTTTAGCTGCCTGGATGATTTCGGGCACCGACAGACCACAGGCATCTAATAAACTATCCACGCTTCGCGCAGTCGGACAGAACGCATCGTGTATTCCAACACGTTCCAAGGGTACGGGATACATGTCTGCCATTACCTCGGCTACTGCGCTTCCTAGTCCGCCTATCAGAGCGTGTTCTTCTGCAGTAACTAGCGCACCTGTTTCTTCAGCAGCTTCCAGGAGAATGTCCGTATCCAATGGTTTAATGGTGTGGATCTCCACAACCCTGGCGTGAATGCCTTCTTTCTCAAGTTCCTCTGTAGCTTGTAAAGAGCGTCCCACCATGGAACCAGTGGCAATAATTGCGAGATCTTTACCTGGTTTGCGAAGGATGCCTTTGCCAATCTTCAATTCTGAACCTGTTTGGTGAACCGGAATGGTGGTACCGCGGTTGATTCGCAGATAAACAGGACCTTCAAACTCGGAAACCAGGGAGACAAAAGCAGCAGCCTGAACTGCATCGCAGGGTACGATAACCGTCATATTGGGGAGTGCACGCAAGTTAGCAATATCGGTTACAGCAAAATGAGTGGCTCCATCTTTAAAATCTGAAAGTCCTGCATAATTAGCTACAATCTTGACATTCGTATTGGCGTAACACACGCAAGTTCGAATCTGCTCAAGGGAACGCAACGCAAGTAGGGCAGCAAATGCATTTACGAAGGGGACGAACCCGCCTAAAGCCAACCCAACCCCCACATCCACTGCACAGGGTTCGGCTATACCAACATTGAAAAAGCGTTGCGGATAATCTTTCGCAAAGAAATTGGAAAGAGTGGAAGCTGAAGTATCCACGTCCACTGCAACCACTTTTGGATTCATGGATGCATATTGCACCAGCGCTCGACCGTAACCTTCACGCATTGAAATCTCAGCCATGGGTCACCTCCCTCACACCAAGTTCCGCCTGGGCTTGTTTCAACTGATCCGCGTTGGGAACGTTACCATGCCAGTAAGAATCGTTTTCCATGAACGAAACCCCTTTCCCCTTAGTTGTCCTGGCAATAACACATACTGGTTTATCGTGGATCTCTCGGGCAAGGTCGAAAGCTTCCGCCAGTTGGCGGACATTATGTCCGTTCACTTCAATAACATACCAACCGCAGGCTTTCCAGCGCTCAGCCATGTTGTCCATGGGCATTATCTCATGCACAGGACCATCTAATTGAACATCATTCAAGTCGAGGATGGTCACCAGGTTGGAAAGGTGATATTTGGCAGCAGTTGCCGCACCTTCCCACACGATCCCTGCCTGGGATTCTCCATCCCCGATTAGGACATATGTGCGGGAAAGTGAATGGTTCATACGAGCAGCTAGTGCTAAACCTGCCCCAATTGCCACTCCGTGCCCCAGGATGCCGCTTGTCATGTCTACACCTGGCGTCTTAATCCGGTCTGGATGCCCCTGGTGCGGGCAATCCACCTCACCCCAGTTGTCCAATTCTCTAATGCTAAAGAACCCCCTCCTCGTTAGCGCAGCATACAAAACTGCGGAGGCGTGCCCTTTGCTTAGAATGAACCTGTCCCGGTCGGTCATTTGTGGTTTTTTCGGGTCAATATGCAACACCTGGAAATACAACACAGCGAGGATCTCTGCAGCTGATAAGGCACCACCTGGGTGACCTGCCCCACGGCGGTGAATTAATTGAAGACTGTCTGCCCGCAAGGTCTGAGCAATCCCCTCAAGAAAAGTAATCTGTTCCTGGGTTAAGACTGACATAAGCACTCCTATAGGCCGATTTCGTGCCTTAATTGTTGAGTATCCTCGCACCAATTGCCAACATTCCAGCGCCCATACACACCCATGCCACCCAACTCGTTCGGTCCATAGTAGACCTTTACCCGGATCATGGATAATCCTGGGTGTCGACCTGCCCGATCCAAAGCGTCTTTCAGTTTTTCCAATGATTGTCCCGCATCCAACGCAAGAATGCCAGGCACAGCTCGCGCCCATGCAAGGTAGTCCACCTTGATGCGGTTGGAAGTTGAAAAATCCTTACTATATTGATCAGTTTGCAGGCCGGAGATGGCTGCCATCCTGCCATTATCCAGGAGAAGAATACCCCCTCGCGCGCCATGCTCTACCCCATCGATCAGGATCTGGGGGTTCATGGTAAAAGACCCGTCTCCTGAGAATGCCAAACCATAAAATGGTCTGCTGGCAGTGCCGGTTGCTAGAAGAGCTGAGACCGCGAACCCCATGTAACTGGCGCCCGTTTCGGTAAAGGTTTTGCCGGGTTCTTCATCCTCCACCAATTGGAAGCCGTTGGCTTGCACATCACCTGCATCAAAAAAGGAAACAGCCTGATTGGTTTTTGCCCAGTCAAGCGCGGTTTTGATTACAGCTGGTTGGGTAAGAACCTCTTGCTGCCAATAATCATCATATAAAACCGGGGAAATAATTCTCTTAGCTTTAAATTCCCGCCAAGCTGTTTTGCGAGCGCCACATTCTGCCAACCAGGGATCCTTGTTTTCCACCATCCCTAGTTTTTCAAGAGCCATATTTAAGTGAGCTAATGTAGATCGGATATCTCCGACCAGGGGCAGGGTGCAGTTGTAATGCTGGGCATCATCAATATCAGCATTGATGTTGATGACCTGCTTAACTTTCGGATACGCGGTCCTGGATGAATCCGATTGGCAGACTGCACGCGTCCCTACCGCAATGAGAAGATCAGTATTCTCCATCGCATAATTACCGCAAAGCGATCCTTTGGATCCCCCCACACCCATATTAGCTGGATGAGAATATGGAATGCAGCCGGTGGCAATGGGTGTATGCACCAGCACCCCACCAGATAATTGTAGTAATTGCTCCAGTTCCTCCCTGGCTCCTACTGCCCCGCCACCTGCTTTGATTACGATCTGTATGGCAGATTGAATCATTTTTGCCGCAGTTTGATAATCCCCTTCTGCACGTCCAATTTGCACTGGTAATATTCCGCAGATCTCATCCAGGTTAAAATCCTTGATTATGGCTGCCTGGGTATTCATTGGCAGCAAAAGATAAAATGGACCAGGGCGGAAAGGGTGATCTACCACTGCGTTTCCAAACCTCAAAGCTGCGGGCAATGCTAAAGGCGTGTGAAGAGAATAGGAGCTACCCATCACCGAAGTTAATTTCAAAAAACCAGCTTGCTGGTGCCGGGGAATCTGCTGCATATTGAACCCCTCGTCTTCTGTGGTTTCATCTCCGAACAAGTACCAGACACCAATCCCATCAGAGGTGGGAACAAGCGATGCTGCCAGAGCTTGCACAGCACCCGGACCGATGGAAGTAACCACTGCTGCTTTTTCACCGCATACCCAGCGCAAAGCAGCCGCAGCATGCGAGGCCTCAATCTCGTTTCTCACGCCGTAAACCTTAACCATACCAGCCTCGTGGTAGATTCTCAACACCTCCCCCACCTCTGTTGAACCGTGCCCAAAAACTGAATAAAAAGTTCTGACTCCCTGGTCGATTAACCCCAAAACGAGGGCTTCAGAAAGAGTAAGATTGACTTGACGCGGAATGACACCTGTTTGCCTGGCGACTCTCAACCCACCAGCGTTGAAAATCACCTTGGCTCGTTCTTTACGTTGTTTTTGGAGTTTATCAGAGGATATTCCATTCATAATCGCGCTCACCGCCTATTTGTTAAGTATCACTTTGGGAAAATTTCATCTTATCGCTGAGCTGATGGCTGACGACTAACACTTGTTCCGCCAGAGAAGCCATCCTGGATTGGATCATACGGGTTATTGGCCCCGAAATTCCGATACTGCCAATGGCTTTATTCCTGAAGTCGTAGATTGGCGCAGCGATACAGCGTACTCCAACATCGAATTCTTCGTCATCAACTGCATAACCGCGTTCCAGCACCATTTCCAGGTTTTTACGCAAAGCTTCCTGGGATACCAGGGTTGAATCTGTAAAACGAGCCAGGTTTTCCAGAATTGGTTGACGCCCAAATGCAATGAGTACTTTACCAAGTGCTGTGCAATGCAGTGGAGCCATGAAACCCACTTCAGCGTTTACTCTCAGTGAAGCCGGTGATTCCACCTGATCGATGTAGAGTACTTTACCCTGGGACAAAACACCAATGTGGGCACACTCCCCCGTGTTTTTCATGAGTTCCCGTAAAAAAGGCTTAGCTACTTCCCGCAGCGGCATGCGTGTCAAAAGACTCCGGCTAAGAACCACCACCTGCGGACCAAGGTAGAAACGGCGAGAAACCTGATCCTTTTCGGCAAAACCGTACTTCACCAGTGTATTCATCAAACGCGAGGCACTACCTTTATCTACCCCGAGTTCCTGAGCTGTTTCTGTGATTGAACAACCAACTGTAGATTCACCAAGTTGAGCCAGGAGTTTTAGACCGCGAGCTAACGATTGAATTTCTGCCATACTTCACCTTTGATGAAAAAGATTATACGATTATATTGCGTATAATACAA
>JACZIY010000781.1 GCA_014860845.1 Anaerolineaceae bacterium | reverse complement strand
CTCCAATCAGCGTACCATTCTCAAATTATGTAGTCTGGTGGAAGGTCATCCGCTGGCAATTGAACTGGTTGCTGGATCGGTGGTTGGAAATATCGAAAAAAAGATCGAAGAGACCATTGAGCAGGGAATGGGGTCATTTATCTCCGCTCTGACCAGCCACCAGAACCATCATCAAACATTGTATGCTGTATTTGAAATGTCCTGGGTTCGACTCTCTCCACAAGAACAATCAACCTTAGCTCGAATAGCTGTTTTTAAAGGAGGATTTGAAGAAAAAACCGTCAAGGAGATTTTCGGAGTTAATTCGCATAGATTAACATCTCTCCTGGATAAATCCTTGTTGCGGGTGAGTTTCGAGGGAAGATATGATTTACATGAGATTGTGCGGCAATTTTCAGAACAAAAATTAATGGAGTGCGGTGAGTGGGAAAGCACTGTTGAAGCATTGAGCCATTATTACATAGCGTTCTTAAAGGTTCAGGCTCATAATTTTGAAGCTGGTGAACAGTCAGCCTGTCTGGACTGTATTGAAGATGAACTGGAAAACAGTAGAGTCGCCTGGAAGTGGATCCTGCAAACAGAACGCTACTCCTTATTGATTGATATGATTGATGTACTGTACCAATATTTCATCGTCCGTAGTCGTTTTACCCAGGGAATTGAGTGGCTGCAAGAAGCCAGGGCGCAGGTGGAGAATAAACCTGATCAGAAATTGCTGTATGCCATGCTTCAAAACCGCATTGGATATCTGGCTTATAAAACCCGGCTAAATGAGCTCTCGCAACAGTCTTTATCCACGAGCTATGACTTATTACTGACACTCAATAACGATCAGGAAATGGCTTTATGCCTGGTCGGGTTAGGTCAGATCGAGTTACGTAGCCATAAAAAATATCAAAAAGCTTTGGAAATTGCATCCCGAAGCTTACAACTGTATCAGAAATTGGGTGATACATCTGGGCAAGCTCACGCAGCCTATTTGAAAGGCATTGTACTCAACCGCATGGCGGATTATGATGCTGCAGAAGCAGCTTTGCTGGAAGCCCTCAGGCTGTCCCGAGAGAAAAGAAATCTGCGACGTATGGTTTCACCGTTGAATTTACTGGGAGATATTGCCTGCATTAAAGGACAATATGACAAGGCGGAAGAATTCTTTAAAGAAGGTTTGGAGATTGCCATTAAACTCGGGGATCGCTTCAACCAGGGTGTTTTATTAAATAATCTGGCGACTCTCTTTCACTATAGTAAAGAGTATGAAATGGAAAGAAAGGTGCTTCTGGAGAGCCTGGCGATTTGTGAGGAGATCGGAGATCAAGACGGGATTGGGCTGGCTTACAACAACCTCTCTGAAGTATACATGGTTAAAGGCGAATTTGAACAAGCGATTCGTTATGCGGAAATGGGGTTGCAAATCGGTCAGAAGATAGGAGAAGAATGGACCATTATCGTCAGCCTGAATAATCTTGGAGAAGCATATTTGGGATTTGGAAAACTTAACCAGGCGATGGAGCATCTCGGTAAAGCCACCTGTTTGGCTTATGAGATTGAGTCGCTTGATCTGGTAGCGAGGATTGCCGTAAACATCGGTCGGGTATTATTTAAGGAAGGCAAAGACCAGGAAGCCCGTGATTGGTTACAGGCTGCCATCCAACATTCAGCGATTGAATATGATCATCAACAAATCGCAATCCAGGTGTTGAAAGATCACCAGCTTGAACTAATTTTGGAGCAGGTTGATGAAAAATTGGAGAAGATTGTGTCTATCTATTGCAAACGTTCTCATAACTAAACCAAAAAAATATAGCCTAGAAAAACATAATTTGTTACGATAGGAGCATCACTCCCATGAACATCATTATTCCCACCATCGGCACACGCGGGGATGTGCAGCCTTATATCGCTTTGTCATTGGGATTGCAAAAGTCTGGTCATACTGTCACCCTGGCATCTCATCCCTGTATGCGAGCATTGGTCGAGTCGTATGGTGTAAGATTTACACCCATCGGTCCGGACATCGATATCGCCCATGAAACGGCCATCATTCGTGGAAAATCACCCCACTGGATGATTGGGTTCATGCGCGTGATGAAGTTTTCCTTTTCCATGCTGGAACTGGCGCATCCAGATCTGGTGGCATTGTGTCGGGATGTGGATATGGTGATCGTTTCCCATACCGCTGCCGGTAGTATTGAAGCCGATCAACTGGGAAAACCAACCATCAGTGTGACCCTGATGCCAGAAGCCATACCAGCCAATGACCCGCAGGATTCATTTGTTAAAAAGATGATCATGAAGATTGCTGGTGCCGGGATGGGTCTGATGATGACCCGCCCATTGGATAAGATCCGCAAAAAAGTGGGTGTACCCAAAATGGGAGCAACCGGCATCACCTCTGCACGGTTGAATTTGATTCCCATCAGTCCAGCCATCACACCGCCCAATCCCTTATGGGAGACGCGTCATTGTGTGACCGGTTTCTGGTATGCCCCGGCACCGCAGGATTGGACTCCTCCTCAGGATTTACTTGCTTTTCTGAATGCCGGTGAAGCTCCCGTGGTGATAAGTCTGGGAGCCATGGCGCTCAGTGGCGAGGATGCCCTGGAAGCTGCCACCATCACACTTGCTGCCGTTCAGAACGCAGGTGTGCGCACCATTATTCAAGGTTGGGATGAACCGATGAAACAATTGAGTATCCCGGAGACGGTTTTCCATGCTGGCTCCATCCCACATGATTGGCTCTTACCACGTGCCTGTGCACTGGTACACCATGGTGGTTTTGGCACCACAGCGTCTGGATTCAAAGCCGGAATTCCCGCCCTGGTGATACCACACATAATCGACCAATTCATTTGGGGACAGAAGGTGGCGACGTTGGGCGTGGGACCCCAACCGATTGCACGTGATAAATTGGCGGTAAGCAATATGACTGAGGCAATCCTACAGATGAAGTCTCCTGAAATGATTAAAAAAGCAGCCGATTTGGGTAAAACCATAAGCAGCGAAACCGATGGGGTTGAGACGGCTGTCTCGATGATTGACGAAGTGATCAGGGACATTCGCTATAATTAAAGGAAGAAGGGCCATAAATC
>JACZIY010000780.1 GCA_014860845.1 Anaerolineaceae bacterium | reverse complement strand
GGCTCGTGGATCCATCTGGATGAGCACCGTACCGATTGGCACAAGGAATTCGATACCAGTGCAGAGCTGGGAGAAGGTCATGGTGGTGGCGATTTTCGACTGGTGGCGTCCTTCCTGCAGGGTGTGCGTCAGGATGCTTTTAAAGAATCATTGCAGGATGCGCGGGAAGCACTGGAGAGTCATTTGCTGGCATTCGCGGCTGAGGAGTCCAGGTTGGATGGGAAATTCATTGAACAGGATTGGTGGTCGTAAAATCACACATTGTATTTTGATTATGAGACCAGAGGATTGGATTATAAGTCTCAACAATTTTTGATTATCCAGGATAATTCCGTATATAATAACGGAACTGCATGATATATGAATTATTTCCGTATAAACAATGTTAAGCGCCTGGTCTCTTAAAGGTCAGTAGGTAATCATCCAGTATGCAAATCACCGAACTGCATAGAAAAATAGCTGATTTTTTCGGTCTCAAAAAAAGTATTGTAGCCTTGCTTTCAATGGTTATTTTGATTGGCATGGGCGAAAAAATGGCCGAGCGTTTTTTGCCGCTTTATCTTATCTCTCTGGGTGGCGGGACATTTTCTATCGGCTTATTGAATGGTCTAGATAATTTATTAAGTGCACTTTATTCACTCCCTGGTGGTTACGCCAGCGACAAATTAGGCCATAAAAAAGCCTTGTTTCTATTTAACTTAATTGCGATGGCTGGTTATGCGGTAGTGATTGCATTTCCATACTGGCAAGCCGTCATCATTGGTGCAATTCTATTCATATCTTGGACTGCAATTTCCCTGCCTGCAACAATGGAATTGGTAGCAAATGTTTTACCAAAAAATAAGCGCACAATGGGTATATCGGTAAATTCATTAGTTCGGCGTATTCCTATGGCTTTGGGACCTGTTATCGGTGGTGCGCTAATTGGAATATATGGGGAAACAACGGGTATTCATATCGCTTTTATTGTCGCGTTGGTATTGGCGGGCGTTTCACTTATTATTCAACAAACGATGATTGACGATATGCCAAGAGTTCAAACAGAGAAAAAATCGGTGCAAAATGGGGTTGCCTTGATTACGCCGCAACTACGTAATTTACTGGTTTCTGATATTTTGATCCGCTTTGCAGAACAAATCCCTTATGCTTTTGTCGTTATTTGGTGCGTGAGCATCAACAAGATTACGCCATTACAATTTGGCATATTAACAACCATCGAGATGGTCACGGCGGTTTTGGTTTATATCCCTGTGGCATATCTAGCAGACAAGAGTACCAAGAAACCGTTTGTACTAACAACTTTTGTATTTTTTACAATATTTCCATTGGTGTTACTTGTAGCGCAATCTTTTTGGGTAATGGTTATTGCTTTTGTCGTTCGAGGATTGAAAGAATTTGGCGAGCCAACCCGTAAAGCCTTGATAATGGATTTAGCCCCCGAAGGTAGGAAGGCGGCAACCTTTGGTATTTATTATCTCATCCGTGATGTTATCGTATCCATTGCCGCTTTTGGTGGTGCATTGCTTTGGGATTCGTCCACAGCCAAACTCATCTTTGATACAATTGGTATAGGTCAGTCTCTTTTACCTTTCTTCAATGCAGTTACTTCACCTGCAATAAATTTTCTTGTTGCTTTTGGATTTGGCTTAATAGGAACGTTATATTTTGCTTTTTTTGGGCAAGATTTAGGCAATACACAATTCCACAAAACAAAAAGGAGTAAATAATTATGAAATGGGTAACTCGTTCTCACGTTCATGTTGACCGCGTTGCGTGTCCCTGGCTTATCACCCGCTTTGTAGATTCGGAAGCCGAATTTATCTATGTTGCTAAAAATCAAGTTGAACAGGTGGTAAAAGAAACAGGCGCGATTCCGTATGACGTTCCCAACGTTGAACTCGGACACAAAGACGGTAAATGTTCATTTGAATCCATTATTGAAAAGTATGAATTAACTGACCCCGCCTTACTTCGGCTTTCTAAAATTGTCCATGCCGCAGATATTGATAGCGAGCTTCAAACAGACCCAATTGCTATCGGTTTGGAAGCTATAGCAACAGGGTTCAGCATTCGATTTCCTGATGATTTAGAAAATCTGGAAAGACAGATTGAAGTGTACGACGCTTTGTACGGATGGTGTCGGTTGCAAATTGCAAAAAAGTCTTAAGGTCAAACAGCGCTTAACAAAGCGTACACCTGACGTGTGGGATTCTGCAGCATTTTCAAGGGTTTTTCTGGTTTCAAGTTTTTTCCTGCTCTCAAGCATTGTCCACGCCCGTCCACATACAGGATACACAAGCACTTGGGCAGCGAAATTTCTGATAGACAGGATTACAAAGGATGTCAGTTATGTTCACTACGTATGAAGATTTCCTCGCCCGTGTTAAAACGTTGGGCTTCATGTCACTCTCACCCCTCTTGCCTGGATTGCCATCTCTAAGTGGTGAGACGCCAGAAAATCTCTGGCACACCGGTCTCGATACGGACCCCTGGCGCTGGAAAGATCGCGCCGCTGAGGAGAAGCGCCTGGCATATGGCTGTATTCTGGGCGGGCATAAAGGCTTTATAAACCAGCGTATGTACCCTATCTTCTATGCCGCTTTCCATCCAATGCTCTCCATGCCAGAACGCTGGGCTGCGGGGAATGTCAACCAAAGGACCTGGCAGCTTTGGCAGCTTTTTGAAGAAAAAAGTACGCTTAACGTCACCCAGGTGCGGCAAACTCTTGGTGTCAGTCGTAAAGAAGGCGCGAGTGCCATAGACAATGCCATCCAGCAATTGCAGAAGGAATACTACATCACAATGGATGGCAACGACCGTAAGATCAGCGTTAAAGGTGAATTTTATGGTTGGCCAGTCAACCGTTACCGCCGGGTGATGGATTGGGCACCTGCTGGCTGGCTGGAGAGCTCCAAAGATTGGTCGATGGCTGAAGCGCGAGAATTGATCCTGGATGAAGGTGTGGCGATGTCGGATAATGTAACTCGCGAGGATTTGGCGAAGAAACTATTTTAAGTTGAACCGCTGACGAACAATCGCGAGTACGCCTCGCAGTGGTAAAATTAGGCTATGGTTGGCAATCTTCACACGTGGGGTGAGTTGCATAACGTTATAAAATATTGTATAATATAAAACAAATGTTCTAATAAAATCTCACCGTTTATCATCAGGTGGAATGGAGTAGGATCGTGTGAGTAAGCAATATAGTGCTGATCAAATTATCGAACTCGAATTTTTGGATGCCGTCCGACGACGTCCGGGGATGTATATTGGTAATAACAACCTGCATGGTCTTCATCACATTTTATTGGAAGTGCTGGATAACTCAGTGGATGAATGCATGGCAGGATTTGCATCTAAAATCGTGGTTGTCATCGAAAAAGACGGTACGATAGAAATAACAGATGACGGTCGTGGCATCCCGGTGGATTTCAAATCTGATGTAAAAATGAGTACACTGACTCAGGTACTGGTGAAACCACATGCGGGTGGAAAATTTGGCGGGGATGATTCCGCTTATAGTAGTTCGGGTGGTTTGCATGGTATCGGTCTGAAGTGTACCAATGCGTTTTCGAGCTTTTTGGAGGTAGAGGTTCACCGTCATGGCTTGATCTTCTATCAACGTTTTGAGGATGGCGGGATACCGGTTACACCGGTTGAAATTTACACCAGAGCGATCAAACCTGGGAAAAAAGCGGGGGAGATCAATAAAGATACAAAATTAGTCCTGACTGGTAAAAAAGAACTTTGTAAATCCCTGGAAGTGAATCATTTGCAACTGGCTGTCGATTCTGATCCCGAACAAATAACCGGGACGATCTTTCGCTTTCGTCCTAACCGGGTTTGGTTTGCACGTGAGATGGAGTGGCCAAATCCTACTCATTCTGTCCCATGGGATGCTGAACGTTTAAGTACTCGTTTCCGCCAGATCGCCCATTTGTATCCAGGTGTACGCATCGAATTTATGGATAAACGTACCAATGAAGGAGAACCTGAAATTTTCTTCTCCAAACGCGGACTGGTTGAATATATTGAATACCTGAATGAAGGAGAGGAACCTTTACATAAACCCATCATGTTCAAAGAAACAACCGAAATCGATGTGGAAGGCGGTAAAGGAACGATAGAAGTGGATGTCGCTTTACAATATGCCGGCGAGGACACGCAGATATACTCCTTCGTGAATGCCATTCCAACCCCGACGGGTGGTACGCATGTCTCGGCTTTTAAGGCTGGGCTCACCAAAGCTGTTAAGCAATTTGCCACCAATAAGAAACTCTTAAAAGGCAACATGGATGTGCGTGGCGACGATGCCTTATTGGGATTAACGGCCATCATCAAACTTACCATGACCAGTACGCCACAATTTCTTTCCCAGACGAAAGAAAGCCTTACCAGTCCCGAAGTACATGGCCCGGTTCTTTCCACCACGTATAGTTTTTTAAATGATTTTCTGGACAAGAATGTGCCGATTGGCAAGGTAATTGTGAATCAGGCGGTGGCATCCGCGCGTGGGCGTGAAGCAGCTGCACAGGCGCGCAAACTGGTGATTAAGAAATCAGCCATGGACGCCGGCGAATTTGTGTTGGGCAAGCTGGCGGATATTCAACGTCGTGGCGGAAATCCCATGGTTCCATTGGAACATACCGCGCTGTATCTTGTAGAAGGTGATTCAGCAGGTGGATCCTGTAAACAGGGTCGCGATTCACGCTACCACGCCATTCTGTCCTTGCGTGGAAAAATCCCCAATGTTGAAAAAATGAAATTAAATGACATCCTCAAGAATCGCGAAATTGCTGCCATTATTGCTGCGGTGGGTACCGGCGTTGGCGCTGATTGTGATGTCAGCAGTATGCGATATGGTCGCGTTTCTGTACTCGTGGATGCGGATGTGGATGGTTCGCACATTGCTACTTTATTGGCAACCCTATTCTGGCGGACAATGCGTTCCGTGATTGAAGAGGGCAGATTCTTCGTTGCCCGGCCGCCTTTATATCTTATAAAAAATAAGAGCGGAAAAGAATCACGTTATGCTTATTCAGAGCAGGATCGCGAGGATATTGAAAAAGAATTAGGTGGGGCACGAACAGTTTCCGTTCAACGTTACAAAGGTCTGGGTGAAATGAATCCGGATCAATTACGGGAAACTGTATTTGTGTTACCTGATGAGCTTTCTGAGAAAAAGAAAAAACCCAGGGGTAAAACAAAAGAAGTAGCTAACCCAGGTGAGCGAGAACTCACCGCAGCCGATTTTTCATCGCGTGATTTAAGGATGGTCATTGAGGATTTTCACAGAACGCGCTCCTTAATCACCCGATTAATGGGGAGTGAAGTGGCACCGCGAAAAGAATGGTTAATGAATGTAGACTGGAGTGCAGAAGATTAAACACAGACGAGGCAAATTATGACAGAAATCAATGATTATCAAAACGAAGAAACCATTGTCCAGGAACAGAGTCTGGATCATTTTATCGAAGAAGCTTATCGACGTTATGCTGTCTTAACCATTTTGGATCGTGCTTTGCCGGATGTTCGTGATGGGTTAAAACCAGTGCAAAGACGTATTTTATATGCCATGGGCGATATGAGTTTATGGTTCACGAACCCCCACAAGAAATCTGTGCGTGTAGTTGGTGAAGTGTTGGGCAAGTATCATCCCCATGGAGATCAATCGGTGTATGATGCCATGGTTCGTATGGCGCAGGATTTCTCTATGCGCGTACCCTTAATTGATGGTCAGGGGAACTATGGCTCGATTGATGGGGATAGCGCGGCTGCCATGCGATATACAGAAGCACGACTGGCGAGTGTTGGTGGCGCGATGCTGGAAGATATCCATAAGGACACGGTGGATTGGCAGCAAAATTTTGATGGTTCTTTAGAGGAACCGATTGTTTTACCAACCCGCGTACCGAACCTGATTGTCAATGGCGCTACCGGCATTGCAGTGGGGATGTCCACCAGTATTCTGCCGCATAATCTTGGTGAAGTATGCGATGCGGTCAAATTTGTGGCGCAAAACTGGAAGCGACACAAAACGATCAGTGTAAAAGAATTGATGAAGTACATCCCCGGCCCAGATCTTCCCACCGGCGGACTTTTGTACCGCTATCGTGTGAACGGAGAAGAAAATCCGGTGGACATGATCGCGCAGGCATATGAGACAGGTCATGCTACACTCGTCTGCCAAGCTAAGGCAGATATTCAGGATATTGGTGGTGGAAAATCAGCCATTTTTGTGACCGAATTGCCTTATCAGGTACAGAAGAACACCATTCTGGAACGCATCGCAGCCAACCGTGAAAAATTTAATGGCATCACCGATGTGCGCGACGAGTCGGATTTCACCGGTATGCGGGTGGTGTTTGAAGTAGCACGTGGTATGGAAACCGAAGACGCGTTGGACAAATTATTAACCAACACCCAATTGCGTTCGAGTCTTTCCCATAATGCCCTGGCGCTGGTATTTGATGAAAATGGTAAAGCATCTCCAAAGAATTTGAGATTACTCGACTTCCTGGTTGAATTTATTAAGCATCGTTTAACTGTCATCATTCGCAGATCACGCTTTGATCTTGAGAAGGCAGAAGAACGTAATCACATCCTGGAAGGTTTGTTGAAAGCGATCAGCATGATCGATCGCGTGATCAGCATTATTCGTAAATCCCAAACAGCAGAAACAGCGCGTAAAAACCTGATGACCGAACTGGATTTGACCGGCGTACAGGCGCAGGCAATCCTGGATATGCCTTTACGACGTTTGGCTTCACTGGAACGTAAAAAACTGGAAGATGAGCGCAAGGAATTACTCCAAAGCATCAAATACCTGAAATCGGTTCTGGCGTCTCAGGATAAACGTCTCGAAATTGTGGTTGAGGAAACCGAAGTAATCAAAGATAAATATGCCGAACCACGCAAGACCATCATCGTGGAGAGCGAGGAAGGCCATCAGGCAGCTGTGACCGTGTCTGATATGGTGATCCCCAACGAAGCTCAATTGGTGATGATCACTGAAGGTGGTTTTCAGCGCGTAGATGCCAAAGGTTTTCGTGATGTGGTTACCAAAGACAAACCGACCAGCCGGGCTGTGAGTATCGCTTTATTGCGTGAAACCATTGAACCAGAACAGACCTTAATCCTGGTGTCCAATCAGGGACGCTGTTGGCAGGGAAATACAGGACGTTTGCCTCTCAGTGGTTCATTCCAGGATATCGGTTTGAAGCGTGGTGAGCGTGTGGTGGGCATTGGCGTGGTGAAAGATGGTGCTAAGCTGGTGATTGGAACTACAGCGGGTATGATTAAACGCGTAGAGCTGGCAGATGTGCTCAGTTCACGCGCAGAAGCTACCTGGGCGGCAATTATTGGTTTGAATGGTGGCGGTGAAGAAGTATTGTTTGCCGG
>JACZIY010000779.1 GCA_014860845.1 Anaerolineaceae bacterium | reverse complement strand
ATTATACATAGAACAATTATTCTAACGCGAGGTTTTTATGAACAAACAATCATCTTCTCCCCTGCCGACATTGATTCTAGGCGCTTTCTGGATCATATTGACGATTAATACCACATTCAACTGGGGTTCCAATGGCACCTTGATATTCTGGCTGGTTTTTACCATCCTGATTGGTTGGTTCGTGATCGCCATTCAGAACCGGATGCGACGCGCCTGATCTGTCCGCTTCTCCTTATCAATCTCCTGGGTTAACAGGGCTAATTCCTGCTGAAAAAAGCAGGTTTTTTTGCCTGATTTGTGGTAAAACTAGGTTACAACCGTCAAAACAACCCACAAGGAGATGTCGTGTGAGCGTCGAATTACGCCCGGTCACCAAGGCAAACTTCGGTTCTGTAATTAATTTAGAAGTCAGTCAGGATCAAGTTAATTTTGTTGCCAGTAATCTTTATTCTATTGCTGAATCCAAGGTATATCCAGAATGCATCCCTCTGGGCATTTATGCGAATGATACACCGGTTGGATTTCTGATGTATGCCTTCGATAATAAAGATGCCAGTTACTGGATTTGTCGCTTGATGATCGACCGTTATTTTCAGGGGAAAGGCTATGGACGCGAAGCTATGCTACAGGTCATCAAAGAGATCCGAAAACGTCCCAACATTGATTTTGTGAAACTGAGTATAAACCCATATAATCAATCAGCTGAGAAGCTTTACACTCAATTGGGATTTGTGAAAACTGGTGAACTGGTTGAAGGCGAAGAAGTAATGTGTTTACATTTCGAACCGGATTCATAAGTATGGTGCAGCCTGTGCTACGGTCAAAGATTGGTAAACAATTGACGATCTGGTCTCTGTTACATATGAATTTTGCTCTCCCTATTGACCGCAACTATGAGACACCCTCCCTGTTGGCTTTTTTCCACCCCCAACCTGCGTACCCATTTCATATGTTATTGATACCCAGGATAGAAATTCCAGATCTGTTGTCATTGGATGTGCAAAATCCAACCTTTTTGCATGATGTGTTTAAGACAGCACAACAGATCGTGAACGATTACCATTTGGAACAGCATGGATATCGCCTGATACTCAATGGTGGTCCCAACCAGGAATTCCCGATCTTGCATTTTCACCTGATTGCTGAAATAAATCCAAAAACAACAAAGGAGTATTCATGAATGAAATTCTCACCTCAAATTTACGCTTAATCCCTTTATCTAAACATCAAATTTTCGAGCTGCTGTATTCGATTGAGAATCTGGAAAAAGTTTTTTCCATTTCCATACCTCGCTCATTAATCAATGAAGCAGTCAAACGCTCCATCGATTTTAAATTAGATCAGCGTAAGAAGACAGAGAGATATGATCATATCTGGTTGACATACTGGCTGGTACAGCCCCTGGATGAAGCGATTGGTGTTGGTTTGTTTGAGTTCAAAAACATTCCGAATGAGATGGGCAGAGTGGAAATTGGCTTTGGTATGGATCCATCG
>JACZIY010000778.1 GCA_014860845.1 Anaerolineaceae bacterium | reverse complement strand
GCCTGGACAATCGGTGAGGTGCTGTATCATATGAGCATCGCTCCCAGAATGTTGGGTGCGGATGTCAAAATGATCCTTTATCAAAACTGGGTCTATAAACTTATTCCCGTCATCATCCCTAAAAGTTTTTTTGATTGGGTCAACAAGTTGCAAACTAAATTTGCCGCCCGTAAATTGACGAGAGCTTTCCTAAAAAATGAGTATGACCAGGCGCATCAGGCCGCCTTGAAGGCTTTAGAAATGGTGCAGGAATCGGATTTTGAGAAGATGGTAAATTACCCGGATTGGGACCCTTTATTGTCCGGTGAAGTAACTCTGGAACGTCTTTTTCACTATATCAAAGTCCATTTTGACGCACATGCAGAACAAATCCGATTGAAACTGGATAATCACTGAGGTAGGTATTTTATGAAACAATTGTATGTTGAAACGTTAGCAGCATGGAGAAGTTGGCTGAAAAAAAACCATGATCTATCCCAAAGTGTCTGGCTCGTATTTTACAAGAAAGAAACAGGGAAACCTTCACTGAGTTATCAAGAAGCCGTTGAGGAAGCTCTCTGTTATGGCTGGATCGACAGCATTATTAAAAAGATCGATGATGAAAGCTATTTGCGAAAATTTACCCCGCGTAAAGATGACAGCAAGTGGTCAACACTGAACAAAAAGCGGGTGGAAAAAATGATGCGCGAGAAGAGGATGACTCAGTATGGGTTAGCGAAGGTTGAGATTGCCAAACAAAATGGCGTTTGGGACAAACCGGAGGAACTAAGACCTCAATTTGTGATGCATGAGGATTTTCAGGCAGCATTGGACCAACACCCCAAAGCTCTGGAATTCTTCAACAGCTTGAACAAAGCCGACCGGCAACAATACATTTACTGGGTGGCTAGTGCAAAACGCGAAGAAACTCGGCAAAAACGCATCAAAGAGTCGCTAGAATTGCTGCAAAAAGGACAGGGTTTGGGGTTGAAGTGAACCAGTGTGTTAATCTGTTATCCAAGGATTGATCCATGGTAGAAATGATAAAATGGCTCGTCTTTCTTGTCGCTTCTATAGGGATTATCTGGATCAGCCGCGCATCGATTCGTGATCTGAAATCGCATGGCTTCTACCGTTTTTTCTCCTGGGAGATTATTCTGGTCCTGTTTCTTTGGAATGTCGATGAATGGTTTGCGAACCCTTTCAGTTTCAGGCAACTTATTTCCTGGGGTCTCCTGACTATTTCGTTGGTGTTAATTATTTCAGGGGTATGGATGTTCAACGAGCATGGAAAAATTGACCAAAATAGAGAAGATGAATCTCTGGTAGGTATTGAAAAAACAAGTCAATTGGTTACGTCCGGGATCTATCATTACATCCGGCATCCGTTTTACAGTTCACTGTTATTTTTAGGGTGGGGGATATTCTTAAAAAACATAACCTGGTTGGGATTATTTCTGGCATTGATGAACACAATCTTATTATTTATCACAGCTAGAAGAGAGGAAACAGAAAACATAGAATTTTTTGGAGAACCCTATCAAGCTTTTATGCAAGAAACAAAGATGTTTATTCCTTTTTTGTTCTAGATAGAAGTTGATCATTAAACCAAAATTTACCTCTTGACAAAGTGTTTGAAATATTGTATTATAATTTCAGACTAGTCTGAAAAACAAACTAATATAAATTTCAAACCAGTTAGGAGGTTGAAATGAATTCAAAAGATTTTAGTGCATTGAAGCAAAAAGCATTCACAGCTTATCATCAGGACGGTATCCTGGACTTAGTTTACGCCGTCGTTTTATTGGGCTTTGGGACCTTTATGTTAACTGACAATGCTGTTTTCCTGGCATTAGGCGCAATTATCGCTGCTTTGTATATCCCTATCAAACAACAACTCACCGTCCCGCGTTTTGGGTTTGTGCGCTTCGAATCCGAGAAGAAATCACTCACCAAAGCCTGGATACTTATGGGAATTGGTGTTTTGGTTCTTCTAATTGTGTTTATCGCACGATATTTCGTGGGAGATACATCGGCTTCACCTGAAATGCAGGCGTTAAAACAACAATACCATATGGTTCCACTGGCTGGATTATTGTTCGGAATCCCAGCGTTATTTGCTTTCCTCTACTTTAAACTACCACGCTTC
>JACZIY010000102.1 GCA_014860845.1 Anaerolineaceae bacterium | reverse complement strand
GATAAGAGGGGATCATCAGCATTGCGCCAATCACCATGAATAGGTAAGTAGTCGGGTGCAACGCCAGTTTGATTTCTTTAAAAAGCAGCGCTTTCATTATTTTTTACTCCTTCTCAATGTGGATCATGATGGATTCGAGATCTGCAGGGGCAATCTCCAACCCGTCTGCGAATGGTAAGTTATCCGTGGGCAAGAGAGCGGTAAAACCAAAGTCATTCTTCTTGCAGCCTATCAGTCGGGGCAGCAGGGTTTCGGTGAGCTGTGTCTTAGTACCTTTGACGATCTTGTAAGAATTTACCAGGTCGTCTTTGGAGGTGCTGGCAATGATTTCTCCCTTTTTAATGTAGGTAATGTAATCAGCGCACTTTTCGAGATCGGACGTGATCTGGGTGGAGAAGAGGATACTGCGTTCACTGTTCTCGATCAGTTCCTGGAAAAGTTCAAGCAAATCATCCCGCGAGACTGGATCCAGGCCGGTAGTGGGCTCGTCTAGGATCAACAGACGGGCGTTGTGCGATAGGGCCAGGGCAAGTGCAAACTTGACGCGCATACCGTCAGAAAGTTCCTTGACGGTCTTATCGGGGTCGAGGTCAAAACGTTTGAGGTAACCGGCAAAGGCATTGGCATCCCACTCGGAGTAAAAGCGGCGGGTGACATCGGCAATGACTGAAATTTTTTTCGTTGGATAATAGGACACCTGGCCAAGCACTAACCCAATCTGTTGTTTGCAGGTAAATTCTTCGTCAGCGAAATCCTTGCCAAAAACGTTAATCGTCCCTGAATCGGGATGAACAAGGCGCAAGATGGATTTGATGGTAGTGGTCTTACCTGCACCGTTGCGTCCGATGAAACCCATGATATAGCCCTGTTCGAGGCTGAAAGAGACGTTTTTAAGGTCGAACTTGGGATAGTGCTTGTTGAGATTCTGAACAGATAGAATTTCCATTGCTCCTGATACTCCTTCCAAACTGTGTATATCGTATATACACAATATAACGCGAATTTGAGGAGTTGTCAAGAAGGAAATGGGAAAAGTCAACCTTAATCACGCACTTAGTGAAGTCTATAAAACCACGCTTATCCAATTGATGCGGACCGACTCATCGACGGGTATAAATTCCGTCCTGTGATACAGGCATATAGATGGAAGTTCGGAGGAAAAAGCGCCTTTCTGGTTGGGAGGTGCTTTTTTTCAAGTGTAAATTAAACGCGTTTGCGGTATTTCAGATAATCCCTATAATCAATAGTAAGGCTTTACTATCCATTAACCGATTGATACTTAACTTGGATTAGGGAGACAGTTAACAGGCAACCTTGGAGGTAGCCTATGAAATCAATTGTGTACACAAAATACGGATCACCCGATGTACTTGAGCTAAAGGATGTTCCCAAACCATCGCCACTCGACAATGAAGTCCTCGTAGAAATTCATGCAGCTGCTGTTAATGCTTACGACTGGCATTTCTTGACTGCTGATGTGTTCCTCATCCGCTTGATGAGTGGGGGTATGCTAAAACCTAAAAAGACAACCCTGGGGGCTGATATTGCCGGGAAAGTTATAGAAGTTGGCAACGGAATCAATAAATTCCAGATTGGGGATGATGTATTTGGGATAGCAAAAGGTGGTAGTGGTGGATTTGCCGAATATGTGTGCGCCAATGAAAAATCTGTGGTGTTGAAGCCTGCCAATGTTACTTTTGAGGAAGCAGCCGCCGCTCCGATGGCAGCACTGACCGCTTTACAGGGACTGCGCGATATTGGACAAATCAAAGCAGGGCAAAAGGTGTTGATCCATGGCGCTTCGGGTGGCGTGGGTACATTTGCTATCCAGATTGCTAAAGCGTATGATACGCATGTGACAGCCGTATGCAGTTCGAGAAATGTGGAAACGGCTCGTTCCATTGGCGCAGACCATGTGATCGACTATACCAATGAAGACTTCACAAAGAACGGAGAACTTTACGATCTGATTCTGGTCGCAAACGGAAGCCGTTCAATTTTAGAATTCAAACGGTCACTTAAGCCCACTGGGATTTGCGTTTTGGCTGGAGGAGGTAGCAATTCTATTCCTCAACTCCTGGCAGGCATGGTCCTGGAGTGGTGGATCTCAAAGACCGAGGGAAAAAAGGTAAGCTCGTTTATTGCAAAGATAAACCAAAAGGACTTATCTACCATCAAGGAACTATTCGAAACAGGAAAAGTGAAACCAGTCATCGACCGAACCTATCCGTTGAGTGATACAGCAGAAGCTCTCCGGTATCTTGGGGAAGGACATGCAAAAGGAAAAGTTATTGTCACATTGGAAGACAAGTAAAACTTAACACAATCGCTAAGCCAAACCTTAGCCAACATAAACAGGTAGAAAAAGGAAAAAATTGATGACAACGCAAACCGCAAAAAGAAATCCCTGGAAATTTTTCTTACTGACATTCATCTATTCATGGGTTATTTGGATACCTTCTGTGTTGGATGGAATTGGCATAAACCTACCTTTCAATGTCACCTCGTATTCACTTGTGGTCGTAGTCATAGGAGCATTTGCCCCATTGATGGCCGCCATCACACTTGTGGCTCGGGAGGCGGGATGGAAGGGAATAAAAGCATTTTTAGGGAAAGCGCTTGATTTTCGTGCCAAACCAATTTATTGGGTTTTTGCACTGGGTTTACCACTATTAATTCATACGATCGCTCATTATCTGGCGCTTGCTGTAGGCCTGGATGTTGCCAACACGTTATTTCCGGCTGAAGTACCCGTCTCGCCAGTGGTATTAGCGATTCCATATCTTTTTCTCATGTTGTTAATAGGTGGTGGACAAGAAGAATTCGGTTGGCGTGGTTATGCTCAGGAACCTTTACAAGAAAAAATCGGGGTCATTCCAGCCAGTTTAGTGATTGGTGTAATTTGGGGTTTCTGGCATTTACCTTTATGGTTTATGGCAGGTGATTTACATAGCGCATACTCGTTTTTGGCTTTTGTGCTAATGACAACGAGTATCTCGATCATATATGGTTGGTTATATAATTCTAGCGGCAAAAAACTTATCGTTGTGATGTTTTTTCATGCTATGAACAATACTGCTGCACCATTGCTACCGTTTTTACATGGAATAGAAGGAAAACCAGAGACTGCCTACTGGATTTACGCTGGTGTCAATGTGATTTTTGGGATTATATTCGCTTTTCTAATTATTAAAGATAAAAACCAACATAATGAAAAGGTAATCTCAATCTAATTTATCAATACCAATTGTAATAAAAAATAACTATTTCGAATTCCTAAAGCATTTACTAATTTTTAACAGGTTATGAGCCCTTTCCTGACATCTGGGATTAACCGAAAAGCGTATGCTATTTGTGGAGATTTTTCACATCTCTACAAATTTCTATACCCAAGCAATTAACGCTAACCGATAGATCAAACCTTAACATATTCCGTGCGGCTCGAGTCGTAATTAAGAGATTATGTTTCATCTGGTGGTTCGAATTTAGCACATTCGCATTAATACTTCATTCGCATTACACCCATCCACATAGCGAGGAGTTTCTGGATTGCAGTGTTAAAGAAGAACCTATAAAAAAATTTTCCCAGGTAGTGATAGTAAATCTTTTTGGATTGGGCAAAAGTTACTTAGAAAAGAAAATCAAGTGTAATCGCTGGAAACTTTTTTGTTACGTAGACAGGAAAATAGTAACGTATCAAGAATCCAGATTTAATAATTTAAGCGCCAAACATAATTATGATGGAATAGATTTGTTGATTTTGCCGTACAATGATCATAGCATGTAAAAGCAATCTTAAGATTACAATAAGAGATATTACATATGGAATCACAGCCTGTTTCAGAACAAGAGATTCAACCTCATTCTATTTGGCAATCAATCATATTGCATTTATTACCAGGATTATTACTTCTTATTTTCTTTGTCATGGCTGTACCCATTGTGGAAAACCTGGGTCTTCCCATTCGCTTTGCGCCATTGCTAGGCATACTCTTGGTACTCATTCCGTTCGAATTGGGATTCCTGTTCTATGAGGGAAAAAAACGAAATGGCAAGTTCTCGCTTAGCGGGATCGTTGTTTATCGAGAAAGGATTCCCTTGGGGCAATATTTTCTCTGGGTTCCCCTACTTATCATTTGGTCAAGTATTTGTGCTTTACTATTATCCCCATTGGGAGATTTTCTTGTCAAGACGGTGTTCTCCTGGTTACCAACCTGGTTTATCTATTCAGACAATAGCGATGTATCAAGAATTACTCTGGTTGTAATGGTGACAATATACGGAATTGCGAATGTTTCTGCTGCCATAGTGGAGGAACTCTATTTCCGCGGATATCTACTGCCAAGGCTCTCCGGCTTAAAAGGTTGGGCTCCTTTGGTCAATACTGTGCTTTTTTCGTTCCAGCATTTCCTTACACCCTGGCAGTACATTTTCATCATCTTGGGAGTGCTTCCCCAAGCGTATGTTGTATCAAAAAAGCGGAACATTTATCTGGGAATTATAGCTCATGGCCTTCTTAATCTGCTATCATCTATATTATTGACCGTGTCGGTTTTTGGTTGAAAAGGAGTAGAACCACTTATCAACCTTTTCCTGACAAACGAGATTGGATCGCTAATAAAACTACCTTACGGCAAAGTTGATGATGTTTTCCAGACCGAATAAATTAGGCTCTAACTGATCCCCTTCAGCAAGGTGTATATTGAATTGCAATAAACGGGGCTAGTGAAGCAAAACCAGTAGACAACAATCTTGATCAATTGGGAAAGAACCGGGTCCAATTGATTGAATATCTTGTTGCATTTTACAAAATCTATAAATTCCACTTTTCTTATTCCATATGATGTGTGATGCTTAATAATCGAATTTTATCTTTTCAAAATCAACCTGGGTAATGTGCTCAAGGTTCACAGTAATAGCAAAAATGAATTTTTTTAACGCATTTTGAAATTTGATCCCAGAGTCGTGAAACAAAAAAATAGTACGGAAGGTAAAAATTGAATATGGATATCTCTTTAGAGGAAGTAAATATCATCTGTGCCAAGCATCAGATTGAAATTAAAAGTGTGGAAACACCGACCGGTAGTTTTGGAAAAAATTTATTTTTAATCAATCAGGAGTATCTATTACGGGTGTCATCCTCTCCTATGACATTGGAACAGGATAAATTCAGACGGGTAGCGGGGTTAAATCTTGTCCCTCAAATTCTTCATTCCGGTACACTTGAAATCAACTCCAGTACCATCTACTATACGATCCTGACCATGTTGCCAGGTGATGATTTGGTTAATGTTTTTGGAAATATCTCATATAAACAACAAGAACAGTTAGGACGAGATGTGGCGAGGTTTATGGATGATTTGCATGAAATCACCGGAACAC
>JACZIY010000777.1 GCA_014860845.1 Anaerolineaceae bacterium | reverse complement strand
TCTATAATCAATGTATCAAATATCCCGGAGGTTCCAATGCGGCTCACATTGTTACGAGGAATTTTGATTCTTTTCTTAATCAATCATTTTATCTTTTTCTCCCAACACAATAGTCAAGCGAATCATTCCCTTTATTCATCGGAAGACAGTTATTTTGATTGGCGTGATCATGGTTACGATTTTCCTGTTAAAGATCAAGGGGTATGTAATGCTGGATATGCGTTCGCAGCTGTAGATGCAGTACAGGCTGCCATCTGGAAAAAAGATTCAATTAAGCTAGATTTTTCAGAAAATCATGCCAAAGAATGCAACTGGCATGCTATCAACCATTATGCGGGTCTTCCAAATACCTGTGAAGGTGGAAATTTCCGAATGTTGACCAATCTTTTTACCCAGGAAGGTCTGGTGTTTGAAACCTGTGATCCATATGTGGACTCTGACACATCCTGTAATACAAGCTGTAAATCGCAATACTACATCAATGAATGGCAAGAATTCAGTCCGGGTTATTCTCAAGCAGCAATACCTTTTATCAAACAAAAATTGATTGAATATGGACCACTTTATTCACAGATGGATCCAAAAATTACTGGATTTGAAGACTATTCTGGAGGGTATGTTCTGACGGGTATATCAACTGATAATAATAAATGGACGCATGGCGTGTTGATCGTTGGGTGGGACGACGGTATAGGTCCAATAGGAGCCTGGATTGTAAAGAATAGTTATGGCACAGACTGGGGTGATAACGGATATTTTTATATTGGTTATGGGATTGCAGGCATAGGCAGTTCCCTGGCAACCGTTACAGGTTGGGATGTTGTTTCTTCCTTTAATAAACTCCATTTTTATGATGACGCTGGGCACACCAGTCAAATGAGTATCAGTGAAACAAATTTCTATAGTGGATCCACCATGGCATTGTTTAGACTTGAGCCAAAAGAAATTCTGCAGGAAGTTGAATTTTGGACGAATGATGCAGCTACCGTTTCAATTGAAATATACGAGCTATTTGATGGAATCGAACCGGTCAACAATCTTTTTCAATCAGCTGAAATGGATATTCCCTACGCTGGATACCACCAAATTAAGATAAACGAGGACCTAAAAATACCAGTAGATAGTGAAATAGTGGTTGTGTTGAATGTGAAAAATGAATCAAAATTTTTTCCTATAGCGCTTGATCATCTGGGTCCTCTATCCTCTGATAAAACCTGGTACAAGGATGCGGAGGGAATCTGGCAATCTTTACCTGGTTGGGAATTTCAAAACTATGAAGGCACCATTCGACTGCGCACCTTGATATTACCTGATGGGTTAAACCATATGATCTTCCTGCCGATGATTTCTACGAAATGATCATTGATTATTAAATTTTACAAACGACAAACCTTTGACATTCTTAGCGCGCAAAGCTAAAATGAAGGAGGATTAAGGACTTCTTTTCCAGAATTAAGGAGGAAAATTGGGCAAATGGGCTGGTAAGCTCGTTATTGGGTTAACCGGAAATATTGGGACAGGAAAAAGTGTTGTTCGGCGTATGCTGGAACACCTGGGTGCTTTTGGTATTGATGCGGATGCGCTTGCACATCGGGCTATCTCAAAAGGCGCTCCGGGTTACAAAAAAGTTGTTTCCCAATTTGGTCAATGGATGGTTAAGGAAGATGGAGAAATCGACCGCAAAAAACTTGGCAGATTGGTATTTAATGACCCGGAGGCTATGAAAATCCTGGAGGACATCGTTCATCCACTGGTTTTTCAGGCTTTGGATTACATTATTAAACGTATAAAACATAAGGTTATTGTGTGATTGAGGCCATCAAACTATTAGAATCAGAAATCAAAGATGCCTGTGATAGCAT
>JACZIY010000776.1 GCA_014860845.1 Anaerolineaceae bacterium | reverse complement strand
ATCGTTAATGGATAACTACTTCCCTGATAGTGATGTTTAGTTTATCGTTAAGTGCACCCTAAAGGGCATCTTCGACAATGCACCAAAGATCATATTCCAGGATTGATTTTCAGGATTTTTCCACAAATTTTGCCTGAAATCTTTCTAAAAGTCAGCCAAAAACCATTTTAAACCAAGATATTTTCCTAAAAAAACTAAATATCTCTAATAATTATTCGTGTAGTTGTAATTTTCACATCAATTACCATAATCATGGTGGTAACTCATTGGTTAATCAAAAATAATTTGAAGCAGGTAAATAGGGTCCCATAGCAGGGGAAGAAGATAGAGATAGGATTCCTAATTTTAATACATTATGCATACATTGTACATTAATATAATTCGTTTTAATGTAATGTTCTAGTGGTGGGTAACATTCATAAGATTTATTTATGGAACAATTATTCTTAGAACGCAGTCTTAAAGTTATTTTATTATAAAGTTCCTGAGTGTCGTCATAGGGTATCGTGATTCTTCTAGTAATTATCCGAAAAGCTCAGCTCTCTTCGTGGTTTGGATTGAAACCCGTATAGCGTATTTTTTATATTTGCTTTCATTTCAATTTTTTATCCACCCTGGTAAATATTCCCTTTTTTGTTTGTGAATTCTCTTCTGGAAGTTCCTATTGTTATTCGCTAACAGTTTGTTACGTTTTCTTTCTCTTGTTATCTGATGGACATATTTTTGTATGTGCGTTATGTAATATAATGAATATTATCTTACATAATTATAAAATGATTATTAGTCAGAAATATTTATTTAAACCGCATTCCCCTTTTGAAATGTTGGAATCTCAATATTTTTGTATAATAATGTTAAGGTGGAAAAGAAAAGGTACTCTCCTCAGATTATATGTTTGGTAATAACAATTCTCATTTTTACCATTTTCCTTGTGGTTAATGGCTGGGAAGAAAAAAATATTCATAATCTCGAAGACCGACTCACTAAATTAGACATTCCAGTCGTAGAAATAAAAACAATCAGCGAACAACCATTTCAGATAGAAATTACCTTACAAAGTGCTTCTGAGGATGGAAATGCTACTGTGGATGATCTTTGGAACCTGGTTATGGCACGGCGGCAGGCAAATCTGGCAAGTAGAATTGGATTGCACCTGGATAGTTATACAATCCATTTAATCGACACATCTGGAAAGACAATCCTGAACGATACTGCTTATATCTATGCCACCGATATTAATCAAATGACCACTGGTAAGGAAGTAAAACTGGATCATGAAGACTCTATTCGAACTGTCAACCAGGAACTCGATTATGGAGATCTGAAAGTAGATTTATTGGATATTTTTGTTAATCAGGAGATCAGTGGTGGCGGACAAACTTTAATTTTAGAATTGTCCGGTGAGGATATCGCATCGATCAACAAGGATTTACCAGATTTTTTGCACTCATTATTTCGATTATTCGAAACAGAACAGAATTTTGGCCTGTGTCTGGCGATTTGTCATTTACGCGTTATCGATGCAAGTGGAACCATTATGTTGGATCTTGTCAGAGATTTGGAGAGTGGCATCAGTCAATGGACAACGCAACCTGGTGTTTACGATGAGTGGTTCCCTAAACCGGCACTTGCTCCAACGGCTACTGATACGTCTCCTTTACCCTTGCCAGGTTATCCTGCACCAATAGAAAACACAAAACCAACTTCTCCAGAAATCGCTTACCCCTACCCCTGAGATATCCACCCTAAAAGAACTTGTAATTTGTAGCTATTAATGTTAATATGTAGCTACAAGGAGTGATTATGGCTGAGCTAAAAGTTGGAACACGTGAGTTAAAAAACAAATTAAGTGAATATTTACGCCGGGTGAAAGCTGGAGAAATCATCACGGTGACAGAACATGGTAAGAGTATTGGTCAGATTATCCCCATCAAACCTACCCTCGAGGAGAAAATTCAAACAATGGTGGAGACTGGTCAGGCTGAATGGAATGGCCAGAAATTGCCTTCTTACACACCTTCCGTAATCAATAAGTCCGATAAACAACTTTCAGATTTGGTGATTGAGGACAGAGAATGATCCTTTACCTTGACACCAGCGCTCTTGTAAAAAGGTTTGTGCTTGAAAAAGGATCTACTGATGTAAATCAGCTCATTTCCATTGCAGATCTGGTTGGATCTTCATTGATTACCCAAGTGGAAATGGTAGCTGCCCTTGGAAAAGCTCTGCGCATGGAATGGATTGACTCAACCTCTGCACTGACCGCGTATCAAGATTTTCTCGGGCAATGGCAATACTTTACCCGATTAATGGTATCTTCAAGTTTGATCGATCGAGCTGCACAACTCAGCTGGGATTTTGGATTACGGGGATATGATGCAACCCATCTGGCCAGTGCCCTTTTTTGGCAAGATTCTCTGGATATGGAAATTGTTCTGGCAACCTATGACCGGGAATTGTGGATTGCAGCCAACAAATCCGGCATAAAAATATGGCCAGAAATTCTGGATTGAACTTATTTTTCCTAAGAATGAGAAATTAGAAATTCTCTCATTAATCTGTTAAAAGCCTCTGGATTGTCCCGTTGTGGCCAGTGACCACAACCTGCCATGATTTTAAATTCTGAACTCTGTATCAATCCATGTGCTTCCCGAGAAGCTTCCAGTGGTACCAATGTATCCTTTTCCCCATGGATAATCAATGTTTTCGCCTTGATTTGTTCCAATCGATCCATGTAAACGGTTTTCAGCCCATCCCAGGTTAATTCTGCATTCTGAAAATCTGAGAACGCCCGGGTGACACCAGGGATCATTAATTGCTGATAAACCTTCTCCACCAATTCATCCGTCACCGATCCTGGGCGCTTCAGGATCATTTTGAGCGAATATCTGGACATCATTCGGCTCTTAATCGACCAATATGTCAGTGCTCGCATTCCAGGAATGCGTACGAACAGGTAACTCAGTTTGTGCATGGATGTTTTGCGCTGAAATCCATAACTATCCACCAGGACCAATTTGTTGACGCGCTGTGGAAATGCCAATACGTAACCCAGACTGATTCCACCTCCCATCGAGATACCTACCAGATCCGCTTTTGGAATGTTCAGGGCATCCATGAAATGTGAGAAGAATTCTCCATAAAACGCCAGATCAAAGGTCACATCGGGCTTATCGGATTGTCCATAACCCGGGAAATCCGGTGCGATGACACTTGCCTTGCCCGCAAGTTCCGGCAACAATAATTCCCAGGACAATTGGGCATAATCCAGACCACCTCCATGCAACAAAACGATCACCTGATCCCCCACTCCTGCTTCCAGATAATGTGTTTTGATCTTCCCGATGTTGACAAACTTCGATTCTATTTCCATTTTCATCTCCCTGAGCTCAGATCCTGGATCACTTAATCAATAATTATATCTTTCTCCCCTGCCCTAGAGGAAAATTTACCTGAGAATTAACCTAAAAATTTCGTGTATGTTAATATATTACTGAGTTAATGTAAAAATGCAACCAAAAAAAGCATTCGGATGAGGTTTATTATTATAGGTGCAAGGCACTTTTGGTTTCAAAATAATTTTTCGTAGTTTCCAGAATTGGTGGGATCTTTTACTCCCTAAGTGCCACGCACCAGTTTGCAACTGAAGATGACCTCGAAAAAGGAGCAACGCACTTTTGGATTCTGGATCCTTGATCGAAAAGATCCATTTAGTGGATATTCTTTTTCCCTAAGTGTAATGCACCGTAAAGCGAGATTTTCCTTGTGACTGGTGACTGTCAACTATCAACTTGTTTCACCTTTCAGCTTTTGGCTTT
>JACZIY010000775.1 GCA_014860845.1 Anaerolineaceae bacterium | reverse complement strand
CTTCGCAAAGCTGCTGCTGCAAACAAACCCCCATCCAGGCAATGTGCCTGCCGATCCTCCAGCACCCTGCTTGGACTGCGATTGGCATCTTCAGGGCTGTAGGGAATACTATCCAGAAATTCCTGAATTTGGATTGGGGATTTGAGTGATTCAAAAATTGTTCTATTCTCTGCCGATAGGGATTCTTCCAGGTTCATCACAACTCCTGCGTTTTAATTATTGTACACCCGCACACAATTACGTCCATCTGCTTTAGCCCGATATAACGCCTGATCTGATATTTGAATCAAGTCCTCCAGTGTCCCGTTATCCACTTGGGTAGATGAAGCCACTCCCAGACTCAAAGTGGTTTGTACTGCGGATCCATTGTTGTGGATTTTTAAATTCTCAATAGCTTGCCGGATTCTTTCTGCAATCTTTTTTGCTTCCTCCAGGGTAGTTTCTGGAAGAACGATTGAGAATTCCTCTCCCCCAACCCGGCCAATCACATCTTTGTCTCTTAAGAGGGATTTGCAGACTTCAACCGTTTTTTGTAAAACCAAATCCCCCATCTGGTGCCCGTGGGTGTCATTCAATCCTTTAAAGAGATCCACATCCATCATAATCATGGATACGTGGGTTTTGTCTTGTTCAACCGAATTGAGAATTTTCTTCGAGACATTATGGAAATAACCACGATTATAAATTCCTGTCAGTGCATCCGTGCTGGCAAGGTATTCCAGTTGACTGATCAATCTTACATTTTCGAATCCTATCGCCGCCTGAGAGGTGATCATCAAAAATAATTTAAAATCTTCTTCATCAAAAGCATTCTCTTTTTCCAGATCATGGGCGACGATTGCACCAATAACACGATTCTTGGTGATCATCGGTGCGCCCATAAATGTTTTAGGCATGGCACCAATATTTGTGCGCTGGTATTTATTCAGAATTTCTTCCACCTCCGCTGAATTATTTAGAAGAAGAGGTTTCCCTTGTTGTAACAGATACCCTGTCAGACCATCCTGATATGAATACACCCTGTCAATCTTGTATTCCTCTACATCATAAAGATCGACAAAATACCAGCTGCCTTCTTCCGGATCATTTTCGATTACCAGGATACCAGGTGTCTTGATAAAACGATGAATCTGATCGGTAATTGCGCGAGCGAAATCTTTCTTTTCCATACGGCTGGATCCTATACGAATAATTTCGTTCATAATGGATTGTTCATTCAGCCTGCGATTTACCTGGGTAAATAATCTCGAATTTTGTAGTGAGACTGCCACTTGAGAAGCATATGCATCTGCAATTGAGATATCTTCGTTTGTAAAATAATCCTTTTTCTCACTTCCCAATGTCAAAAACCCCAAGATATCATCCTTTGCATACATAGGTATACATAACATGGAATTGGCTTTTTTTACCATTTGTGCATGGTAAGAAGAAAAATCATTTTGTAAATCTGAGTACATCACTGGATGACGGTGAATCAATGCTTGCTGGTGGGGACTATTCCCTAACGGAACTCTCAATCCGATGATCGAATCGGGATCCTTGTACCCACGCTGAAACTCAATCACTCTTTCTTCTCCATGTAAGATGGAGATGTTGGCTATATCATACGGGATGATTTTTCCGATCTGTTCGAGCGCCAAATTCAATGTTTTTTGGGGGTCCAAAGTGGAATTTACTACCATGGCAATTTCATGTAATGATTGTGCTAGCTGACGATTGCGAATTTCTGCTTCTATGAGTTGTATACGATCCGTTATATCAAAAAGAAAAACCAACCAACCCAGTGGCCTGGCATCACGATTTTCAAGAGGTTTTTTCTGGATTTCGAACACATATCTCTGATCTTCCAGACACAACTCAACTTCGTTAAGATCAGGTTTCTCATCAAAGAGATGTTTAATAAATTCAGGCCAGTCAGCAAGTATTGATTGAACGGAATGACCAATAAAAATTTTACGATTCTCAAGAGTGGATTTACCAGCTATCTTACTGATAATTGCTTGCATTGGATGGTTGAAATCCACAATCCGATATTTTGTATCCAGAATCATTAGTAAGGATCGCATTTGATCGATCACAACCTCACGACCTACCGGAGAAAGATCAAAGAATTTATGTTTGGTAAAACTCCAGACCATCAGAGAGGTAAAAATAATCAAAGAAAATGGTGTGGGATCAAAACCTCTCCACCCTGGAAACAACTCAAAAACATATAAAATATTGATAAGTAATGAAAATGGAACCATAATCATTAATACCGTCATATTCTTGCGATAAATATATTGGAATCGAAATGCTGTCCAGATGATTATGAAAAGGGTGAAGATTACACAACTATAAAAATAGATGATCAGCCCCCAGAATCCCAACCCTCGCTCATAAACCAACGCACTTCCGAAAATAGAAGTGCGATAAGTATAGCCAATCCAGATCATATTGTGTTGTTCATTGGTCAGAATTAAGAACAATCCCACAAAGGGGATAAACCATAAAAAGAAAATTCTGATTGGATTCAGTAACTTGCGATTGCTGGTGTAATAAATTGAAAAGAGCAATAAGTTTACTGGTAAGCTCACAATTCCAAAATATGCTAATTTCGTGGTAATAATTTTATTTGCAATGGATGAAGATCCTGCACTTAATCCAGCAAAAAAGGACCAGACGATCAATGAAAATAAGACACCCAATAAAGCAAAACCACCAGGCTCCTCCCTTTTTTTAAGGGTGATACCTAATAAAACTACAGCAACGAATGTTGTCAGAAATAATAATAAAGCGTATGGTGTGAAATTGAAAAACATTTTTTGAGTATAGCAAATTATCTAAAGAAGGCAAGAAACCATATAATTGATTTATTCACCTTCTTGAAAATAATTTACTGAAAATCAGTGTCAAAATGGAATTATTGAATTTTCAACCGATCAATTTCGGACCTGCATCAAGCACCTCGGATGACAATCCATCAGCAAATTGCTTGAAATTTTCCTGGAACATGGCTGCGAGTTTCTGTGACTGTAGATCGTATGCCGCTGGATCTTTCCAGGTATTGCGAGGATTCAAAACTTCTTCGGGCACTCCCGGGCAGGTTTGCGGTATGCGCAATCCAAAAACAGAATCTGTTTCATAGGCAACATCATTCAATGATCCACCTAATAATTCATCCACCATTTTCCGTGTGTATGCGATTTTCATCCGTGAACCAACGCCATATGGACCGCCAGTCCAACCCGTGTTCACCAGCCAGCAGTTTGCCTGATGCTTTTCAATCTTTTCGCCCAGCAATTTTGCGTATACTGAAGGGTGATGAACCATGAAGGGTCCACCAAAACAGTTGCTGAATGTGGCTTGTGGTTCTTTAATACCTTTTTCGGTACCCGCCACTTTGGCCGTGTAACCTGATAAAAAGTGATACATCGCTTGTTCAGGGGTTAATTTCGCAATCGGTGGCAACACGCCAAACGCGTCAGCCGTCAGGAAAATGATATTTTTAGGATGGTCACCCATGCCGGATGGTTCATGATGTTCCAATTCGCGTAACATATACGAAGCTCGGGTATTTTCTGTGATGGTATCATCATTCAAATCAATCTTGCGAGTAACCGGATCAATGACGACATTCTCCAGGATTGTGCCAAATCTACGAGTCATTGAATAAATCTCAGGTTCATCCTTCTCCGAAAGACGAATTACTTTTGCATAACAACCACCTTCAAAATTGAAGACACCATGATCACTCCAACCGTGCTCATCATCACCGATCAAGTTCCGTTTGGGATCGGCTGAAAGCGTGGTCTTTCCGGTACCACTCAAACCGAAAAATAGTACAGTATCCCCCTCACGACCGATATTTGCCGAACAATGCATCGGGAAGATCCCTTGTAATGGAAAGAGGTAATTAAGCACAGTGAAAATGGTCTTCTTGATTTCACCTGCATAACGAGTTCCGGCAATGATAGCCATTTTTTGTCCCAAATTAATTGCCACCACCACGTCCGAACGGGTTCCATCGATTTCCGGTTCGGTTTCAAAACCAGATGCTACCAGTACTGTAACTTCCGGTGAAAATTCCTGTGGTGATTTAGCCTCTGCATGGATGAACATGTTATAGGCAAACAGGCTTCCCCAGGCAGTATCGGTAATTATTCGTGCCGGGAAACGATAAGCTGGATCAGCACCCCCAAAACAATCCTGTATGTATAATTCTTTTTGCTGATAATACGCCAAAATGCGAGCTTTTAATTTCTCGAATTTGTCGATGGCAAATGCTTTATTGTCTTTGTTCCACCAAATATGGTTCTGGCTGGAGCTTTCCTCCACAAAAAATTTATCCTTGGGAGACCGTCCCGTGCATTTGCCCGTATAAATAACCAGAGGACCAAACTCAGCCATCATGGCTTCGTTTTGTTTGATTATGTGCTCATAGAGCAATGGAGGTGTTAAGTTCCAATAGGTTTTCTTAGCCTGTACCTGTGTTTTCGTAACTAAATCAAATGAAGAAGGCATGAGTAATCTCCTGTTTAATACTTATTCGCAGCCAGTTAATAAGGCAATGATTGCCATCCGTACGGGTCCGCCATTGGCAGCCTGTCTGAAATAAGCCGCTCCTTCATAATCATCAATTTCTCGATCGATTTCATCAGTCCTTGGTAGCGGATGCATGATCGTGATGCCGGGTTTGGATTTTTCGATCAATTCGTAATTGATAATATGACTCCCTTTTAGCCGTTCATAAAGATTTATATCCTCAAAGCGTTCCTTTTGCAGGCGGGTCATGTACAACACATCACTCCTGGATGCAGCTTCATACAGGTTATCCGTTTCAATGATTTCAATCCCATCTTGACGTAATGCCTGCGTAATCTCACTGGGCATTCTGAGTTCTTCCGGTGAGACAAAATAAAAACGCGGTCCATATTTTCCCAGTAACCAGGACAAGGAATGGACGGTGCGTCCATTTTTCAAGTCACCTGCCAGGGTGACAGCCAGATTATTCAGCCTGCCACGTTCCTTTTGGATAGTGTAAATATCTACCAACGCCTGGGTGGGATGTTCACGCGACCCATCACCGCCATTAATCACTGGAATACTGGCGCCATCAGCAAATTCTTGCGCACTTCCTGGGTGCATATGACGAATAACTGCAATATCTGCATAACCACCAATCATTTTTCCGGTATCGAATAAAGTTTCTCCTTTGACAGCAGAACTGGTCATGATGCCCTGTAAAGTAGAAACAACATTACCGCCCAGGCGGATCATGGCAGTTTCAAAAGTTAAACGGGTATGCGTTGAAGGTTCATAAAACAATACGGCCAGTATTTTCCCATCCATATTGTTTAATCTTCCCCCGGATGCCAACACCTGTTCGAAACGACTGGCTGTTTCTAAAATCAGGCTGATATGTTCCAGTTTAATATCTTTGACATGTAAGATATCTTTCCCATACAGTACACTTGTCATACAGAAGTTCCTCCGGAATGCAATCTTAATTTCTATTCTAGCATAGCATCAAACCTCAATCAGGTGTTTTCCATCCTTACATCTCAAATTTATGTCAGGAAAGGATCGATAGTGTTAGACTGGATGCTAATTGGCTTTCACATCACTGTATTCTGGATGTTTTTCGAATTGTTTTATGGCATAAGGGCAGACAGGAAAGATTTTCAACTGTTGATTTCGGGCATAATCGACTGCATAAGCAACAAGTTGCTGACCAACCCCCTGCCCTTGCAAGCTGGCTGAAACATCGGTGCTCAAAATCGTTAAAATGTTTTCACTTATTTCAAACTCTATTTGTGCAGAAGGGTTCTCTGCAGTTTCCCCAATATAAAACTGATTGTCCGATTCTTTAATATTCACCAAATCTATTCCCTCAATACATTATCAATTAGGTTTTTCAGTGGTTGCGGTTATTAATTATTTTTATCTCTATGATGGTATAGAATTTCCTTTCTTTTTGCAAGTTTGTACGACAATCAATTAATTGAATTTTCATAATTTGGGATTGACATAAACGCAGCTTTCATGTAATATTTCCCTCTCATTTTTTGTGAGTGTTTTTTAGAAGGGTTAAATACGAAATGAAATTAGGAAAAATAGCTGTTTATTTGTCATTGGTCACCATCATTTTGGCTGGATGTAACACTGCTCAAACAGAAAATTCAACAACCAGCATTCCTGCTGCAAAATCAACGACAGATGCAGTGTCAACTCCAACAACCGAGATAACAGAAACTACTTCCGCTTCCAATTCACTCACCTGGGAGACTGGAATTCGTGAAATTTTTGAAATGCAATGTTCAGAATGCCATTTATCAACACCTACCGGGGGATTCTCAATTACTTCTTACACAAGAGTTTTACAGGGTAGCAACCTCGGCCCAATTATTATTCCTGGTAATCCAGATGAATCGCATCTTTTTTACAAATTAAAATTTGGTGGTAATCATCCAGGTTATATGTCAACTGAGCAAACCGAAATGGTTAGAGAATGGGTCAGCAATGGCACGCCAGAAAAATAAAGAAACAATATTTAATCACGAATAGGGTTGGAATAATTTAATTCACAATTAGAAATATTGTTATAATTTCTCCATTCAACACACTCTGGAGGAGCTGTGATTTTTGTTGACAATGAAAATACCTATGACCCACGTGTCAATTTGGCAATCGAAGAGCACCTGGTTCGCAACTTAAAGATTGATGGTGATATTTTACTTTTCTACATTAATGAACCATCCATTATCATCGGACGTAATCAAAATACACTGGAAGAGATCAATTACCAATACGTAGAAGAACACCAAATCCATGTGGTTCGCAGGTTATCCGGTGGTGGAGCAGTCTATCATGATCATGGCAACCTGAACTTCAGTTTCATAAATTCCAATGGCAGAGAGTTTTTGCACAATTTCAAGAAATTTACAGCCCCGGTCGTCAAAGTGTTGAATAGTATGGGAGTCCCAGCTGAAATGAATGGTCGCAACGACATTGTTGTAGAAGAACGCAAAATATCCGGAAATGCGCAATACGCGATCGGTACCAAACTGGTCTCCCATGGTACGTTGCTATTCGATTCAGACTTATCCAAAGTTTCTGAAGCGCTGAATGTAAAAACGGAAAAGATTGAATCAAAAGGAATCAAATCTGTACGCAGCCGGGTAGCCAATATCAGTGAGTATGTTTCTAACCCGATGGTTATATTAGAATTCCGTGAACGTATCAAAGAGGGAATTTTAGAAGAAGCCAATAATGGAGTCTATCACCTTACTCAGGCAGATTGGGATGTGATTAACCAAATTTCCAGCGAGCGCTACCAACAATGGGAATGGAATTTCGGTCGCTCTCCTAAATTTAATGTCCAGAAAATGCAGCGTTTTCCATTCGGACAAATCGATGCTCGGATCGAAGTGCACAAAGGTGAAATTCAGCAAATCAAACTCTTTGGAGATTTTCTGGGATTACGCGATGTAGCTGATGTTGAATCGAAACTGATCGGTGTGCGTTACGACAAAATGCATCTTCAGGAAGCATTGGAGATGATCGAATTGAAAGATTATCTGGGCGGGTTAAGTTCACTTGAGTTAGCTGAATTTTTATTCGCTTAAAGAACCCAATTCGTTTTCTGATCCTCAATCTTCATCATCAATTTGGAATA
>JACZIY010000774.1 GCA_014860845.1 Anaerolineaceae bacterium | reverse complement strand
ATAAACTTCTCACCATTATGAATGCAATGGTGCGTGCTCAAACTTTGTGGAAACCTGTAATTACCTCTTGACATTTAACACAGTTGCTATCAGCTTTCAACCTTGAGCTTTCAGCCATATCGTGCCCTTAGGGCACCATCCATTACTGAACGAAAAAAAATCCGAACCGGGATTTACAGGATTCCCTGGTTTCTGATTTCCTGAATTAATTTGCATATAAGGAACGATGATTTTCGGCATTTGACGGCAGGATTTACAGGATTTTCATCTTCACCAATCTCTCTGCTGACTCGTACGGGCGAGGTCCCAGACCCGCCCACTACCTCTCCGGTGATTTTTGTGATTACATGATACCCCAAGGGTACAGGTGTGGAATGTGATTTCACCCAACCCCCCTCCCCCCCGGTGCATTGCACTTAGGGATCAGAAATCTACACTATCCTGCAAAATCAATCTGAATAAAAATCCTCCAAAAGTGCGTTGCACCTTGTATACAATACAGTTATTGCTTGGGAAAATCTTGTTATTTCTCTTCTTTCGATAAAAACCTTGCAGTCTAGTTGTATAATACTTTTTAGATCGTATTTATCTACATTTATTAAAAAGTGCACTAAATGTGATTGTAAACCCGATCAAGCATTTCGCAACGAACCCCTGATGGAGGTAACCAAATTACCACACTTGTGACAACTGAATTATTAAAATCATTTCTCGAAGCTTTCAACCGCCATGATTTGGATGCCATCATGGATTATTTCGCGGAGGATTGCATATTTTACATGCCGCGAGGCACCGCATCGCGTGGTGATTGTTATATCGGGAAGGAAGAGGTGCGCGCTGGTCTGACAACAAGATTTGAGGGGATCCCGGATGTGCATTACGGGGAGGACCAACACCGGGTATGTGGTGATTTCGGAGTCTCGGAATGGACGTTGACAGGCCCATTGGTATCAGGGAAAAAGATCGCAGTGTGCGGGGTCGACTTACTGGAATTCGCAGAGGGAAAGATCATTCGAAAGGATTCTTTCTGGAAAATACTTGAGTAAATTCTGGTGGGTTTGAAACACATCTTTTTTTTTCAGTTTAGTAATCGTAGAATTGAATCTTATCAATTAGGTTCGATTATTTCTAAAATGATAAAATGAAGAATGCCAACCAAATCTTCCGCATACAAATCCAACCTTCACCAACGCTATTGGACATACCTGCAAACTTACCATCCCGATTGGGCATTCTTTCTGGATCCCAAACATCCTCAGGAAAAAGGGCCACCGGTTTTTCTTCCCATGTTTGCAGATTTCAATGTCATCGCTCATCCGGAAGCCAATTTGGATGAAAAAGAACGCTTATTAGAATTTATTCCCAACTACGAACATCACAAATGGTTTCGCAGCAAGAACAGCTCCCAGGCACTGGCGCAGAGTGTCTTCGGAAATCTGGCGATCTATGGCTACATTGAAAATCTTTCTGACTTACTGGATGACGAAGGTAGTCTTCTTTTTAGTGGTGCCCAATTAAACACCGAAAAATTCTGTATGGAACATAAGGTCAGCTACCTGGGAGAATCCCAACCCACCAGCCTGGATGGGTACTTCGATGGAGCATACCGGGTAGCGATAGAATACAAATTTACCGAATCTGAAGTGGGTAGTTGTTCGCATGTGCAACTAAAACCTGGTCACCCCACCTGGTGTGATGGACGATATACCCTGAAAGGTAGAGCACATCGTTGTCCATTAATTTCCACAGGCGTGAAATACTGGGGATTCGTTCCAGAATTATTCGATTGGAAAAATGATGAAGATCTTTCACCCTGCCCATTATTCCGCAATTATCAACTCGTACGGAATGTGCTGGCAATTGGAGTTCAACCGGATGGTTCCGTCTCATTGGATAAGGGGCATGCTGTCTTAATTTATGATCTACGCAATCCCGCCTTTCAGGAAGGCGGTAAAGGTGATCAGGAATTCCAGAAAACCAGATCAGCGTTAAAAAATCAATCCATGCTGCGAAAAACTAGCTGGCAAAGTATCACAGAATTTATGAGGAGAAATTCAATCCTTCCCTGGTTGACTGAAGAGTTAGAGAAGAAGTATGGATTATAGGCAAGCCGTCAACGAATAAAAGATATCGAATAAACGAATATTGGCACGTGTCATGGTGCCAAATTATGTTTATATTTTCTGGGAATAATTTTATTATCTGTGTCCAAACTATCTATTTTTCAATATTGCGACTTTGTCGATTTATTCTTTGACTATTTTGAAATCTCGACCCATTTCACCAATAGCTTTCCGGACAATCTTGTAAATTACATTAAATCAACCAGAATAACCGATCCAACCATCAAAGAAATTAACCCAATTGGCATTCGTTTATTCGTTTCCCATTCGCTGACGGCTCTTCCCTATATCACCCTGTGGGTTCGTTGACGGCCCCTACCCTCTCACCATCAACTCCCGCAAGCCACGTATCACAAACCCCTCCGAAAACTGCGGTTCCCCTGCCAGCTGCAACCCCGGCATGCGCTCCAGCAAAATCCGGAACACTGTCTGCAGTTCCAGCCTGGCCAATGGTGCCCCCACGCAATAATGCGTGCCCAGGCCAAACGTCAACAGTGGATTATCCTTGCGGGTCAGG